>JASFYU010000020.1:0-8118 GCA_045046905.1 Flavobacteriaceae bacterium
GTTCGGCAATTGCCGAACCTTTATACAATAGTCAATTAATTTCTACTACAACAATGCATCGATTGCATCAGTATACACTTTCTTAGGGGAAACGCCCACCTGTCGGCTTACGATTTCACCATCTTTGAACACCAATACCGTAGGTATATTACGCACTCCGTATTTAGCGGCAAATTCCTGATTGGCGTCAACATCTACTTTACCTACAACGGCCTTACCCTCGTATTCGGTACTCACCTCATCAATGATTGGCCCTACCATTCTACAAGGCCCACACCATGCAGCCCAAAAATCCACTATAACGGGTTTATCACTTTTTAAGACTACTTCGTCAAAAGTAGCATCTGTTATTTCTAATGCCATGTTACATATTTTTATTGATTACACAAATTTAGTCAAATAATCGTCTCTTTACTTACTAACGACAGATACGTTTTGGCTATTGTGGTATCAAGGTAATTTATTCATTTGGTTTGTAATCATCATTCGTTGAAAATGTCAATAATGAACTTATCCAAAACCTCGACTATTAGTGTTACAGATTGCCTCTTAGCTCGCAAAAACGTCTCAATTCAGCTTATAATGCACTTCTTTTTCTTCCAATTGAAGTAATAACTCACTAGAAATCTGAACCTTTTGTTTTCTGCAGGTGAGCTTTACTTTTATTTCCTCCTTCATTTCATAAATAATGAAACTCAGTAGATGATTACCTTTATGAGAAATCAAGGTATCTTTCAAATCGAATATTCCCTCCTCTTTTAGCTCATCGATATTCAATTTGATGGTCAGTTTTTTGGCGTAGTTTTCCATCACTTCCTGAAGCATCATAAAGCTATTGAACTGCAGACGTGGATCTCCTTTTTTACCGGTATCACGATTTACCCACCCTTCACGAACAAATACTTTGATATATGTAAAAGAATTAATCATCAGAAAATGGCGGTACTTCAAATATTCTTCACCAAAAATTCTAAATTCAAAGGTATCGGTATAATCTTCGATTGTAAAAAGCGCCCATCCTTTTCCATTTTTTGAAATCCGGTGTTGTACGTCAGAAATTACCCCGGCAAAGGAAAGCTCTCTATTTACATAGTCCTCTAAGCTATTGGCACAAGAAACGCTAGCATTGCAAAAAGCATTGATCTCAATCTTAAAATCATCTAAGGGGTGGCCAGAGATATAAATACCCACGACTTCTTTTTCACGGCGTAGTCTCTCCATAGTACCCCATTCCTCACACGGAGGCACCTCAGGTTCTGGAATTTGAGCTTCACTAATACCTCCGAACATATCCATCTGAGAAGAATTTTTATTCTCCTGAAACTTTGAAGCAGATTTTATGACCTTCTCTAAAAAGGTAATACCATCACCTTCATTATGAAAGTACTGCGCCCTGTGGGTGGCACCAAAAGAATCAAATCCGCCTGCTACAGCCAAATTCTCGAATGCCTTTTTATTGGCTGCTCTCAAATCAATGCGTTTGGCTAAATCGAAGACTGACATAAAAGGGCCGTCTTTTTTTCTATATTCTACGATGGTCTCAACTGCGGCACGACCTACGCCCTTGATTGCTCCCATACCAAAACGCACAGCACCATTTTTATTTACGGCGAACTTATAGTATGATTCATTGACATCAGGGCCCAAAACCTCTAATCCCATACGTTTACATTCCTCCATAAAAAAGGTTACCTGCTTAATATCATTCATGTTATTACTCAACACGGCCGCCATATATTCGGCAGGGTAATGCGCCTTTAAATAAGCGGTCTGGTACGCGATATATGCATAGCAGGTAGAATGGCTTTTATTGAAAGCATAGGAAGCAAAGGCCTCCCAGTCTTTCCATATTTTTTCAAGGATATCTCTAGGGTGTCCCTTTTTCTCACCACCATCTAAAAATTGTGGTTTTAATTTCTCTAGCAGTGCAAGTATTTTTTTTCCCATGGCCTTTCGGAGGACATCTGCCTCGCCTTTCGAAAAACCCGCAAGCTTTTGTGAAAGCAACATCACCTGCTCTTGATATACCGTAATACCATAAGTCTCTTTCAGGTACTCTTCCATATCAGGAAGGTCATAGGTAATCTCGGCCATACCGTTTTTTCGCGCAATAAAGTCGGGAATGTACTCCATGGGGCCTGGCCGGTACAAGGCATTCATAGCAATGAGGTCATCAAACACCGAAGGCTTGAGGTCCTTCATATGTTTTTGCATTCCCTGCGATTCATATTGAAAAACACCTACGGTATCACCCCTTTGAAAAAGCTCGTATGTTTTCTCATCGTCTAGAGGAAAATCATCGGGTATCAATTCGATATTGTGCTTGGCCTTAACAATCTTGACGGTATCCTTGATCAAGGTCAGGGTCTTCAAGCCTAAGAAATCCATCTTTAGCAAGCCCGCATCCTCTACAACAGAGTTGTCGAATTGGGTAACGTACAAATTAGAGTCCTTGGCAGTAGCGACCGGAACAAAATTGGTAATATCACTGGGTGTGATAATCACCCCACACGCATGAATTCCTGTATTTCGCAATGACCCTTCTAATACTCTCGCCATTCTCAGGGTTCGCCCCTCTAAATCATCACCTTCAGAAATATTCAACAACTCATGAACTTTCACTAAATCATCGGCACGAAACTTCTTTTTCAAGTCTGCCTCAGGCACTCCGAAAATATTTTTGAGCTTAGACATGGTCGGGATCAACTTTGCAATCCGATCCGCATCGCCCAAAGGCAGATCCAGCACTCTCGCCGTATCACGAATAGACGATTTAGCGGCCATAGTACCATAGGTGATAATTTGCGCCACCTGATTAGAACCGTATTTATCAATGACATAGTCCATCACCCGGCCACGGCCTTCATCATCAAAATCGATATCAATATCAGGCATCGATACCCTATCGGGGTTCAAAAATCGCTCAAAAAGAAGATCGTATTTTAAGGGGTCTATATTGGTAATCTTAAGGCAGTAAGCCACCACAGACCCTGCTGCCGAGCCCCTACCCGGCCCTACGGAGACATCCATATTTCGAGCTTCACGAATAAAATCCTCAACAATTAAAAAATAGCCAGGATATCCTGAGTTTTTAATAATCATTAACTCAAAATCTAAACGCTCTCTAATTTCAGGGGTAATCTCCTCGTACCTATTTTCAGCCCCTTCATAGGTGATATGCCTCAGATAAGCGTTCTCTCCGCGTTTACCGCCATCAGTTTCATCTTCGGCAACTTTAAACTCTGATGGAATATCAAACTTGGGTAGGAGCACATCGCGAGCCAATTCAAAGGGCTCAATTTTGTCAACAACCTCTTGAACGTTCGAAATAGCAGTAGGAATATCTTTAAAGAGTTCTTTCATCTCATCTTGAGACTTGAAATAATATTCCTGATTAGGAAGTCCGTAGCGATACCCACGTCCGCGACCTATGGGCGTAGCTTGTTTTTCACCATCTTTTACGCACAATAAAATATCATGAGCATTCGCATCGTCTTTGGCGCAATAATAGGTGTTATTCGTCGCTATCAATTGCACTTCATGCTTTTTAGCAAACTCCAACAAGACTTTGTTCACACGGTCTTCATCTTCTTGCCCGTGACGCATGATTTCAATATAGAGGTCATCTCCGAACTGCTCTTTCCACCATAACAGGGCTTCCTCTGCTTGTTTTTCGCCTACATTCAAGACTTTTCCGGGCACTTCGCCGTACAGGTTTCCTGTCAAGACTATAATATCTTCCTTATACTGTTGTATAATTTTTTTATCAATTCGCGGCACATAGTAAAATCCATCCGTATAGGCTGTAGACGACATTTTACACAAATTGTGATAGCCTTTTTTATTTTTGGCCAAGACTACGATTTGATACCCATGGTCTTTTACACTTTTATTGGTATGGTCCTCACATACAAAAAACTCACAGCCGATAATCGGTTTAATTTCGAGCCCCGATGGGGCTTCTCCGTTTTCCTCGGCAATCGCATTTTCTTCTTTGACCCTGGCATTATGGGCCTTTACCTCTTTCACAAAATGGAAGGCCCCCATCATATTCGCATGATCCGTCAGGGCTACAGCAGCCATATTCTTTTCAGATGCTGAACGTACTAAGTCTTTAATATTGATGGTAGACTGCAGTACCGAAAACTGTGAATGGTTATGCAGATGAACAAAGTGTGCATCTTCAAGGATCTTGATATTCATATCAATCTCTTCTTGAGAAACACCAGCGGTATCTTTTTCCCAAAGGGCATCTGCTATTTTTTTAGATGCTTTTTTTAGATTGATGTGCCTTAAGCCAATAAGAACAACTTCTTGAGGATTGGCTTCCGAAAAGTTCCGGAAATAATCAGGCTTCACATCTAATTGCTCTTGGCTATAGTGCTTTTTACGAAGCAATTCCAAAAAACAACGAGTGGTCGCCTCAACATCGGCCGTAGCATTATGTGCGTCACCAAAGGGCTCCTTAAAAAGATATTCATAAAGCTCAGTCAGTGTCGGCAATTTGAATTTTCCGCCACGACCTCCGGGTATCTGGCACAGTTGTGCCGTATGTTCTGTACAAGTATCTAAGACAGGAAGTTCCTGCAATGCGTTTTCTACCTGTAGACGATGAAATTCGGCCCCCATGATATTCAAATCAAAGCCCACATTCTGACCTACGACAAATTTAGTTTTAGAAAGGGCTTCGTTAAATTTTTCGAGTACCTCACTCAGGGCAATACCTTTTTGTTCGGCAAGTGCCGTGGAAATGCCGTGTATTTGTTCCGCATCATAGGGGATATTAAAGCCATCGGGGCGAACCAGATAGTCTTGATGCTCTACCAAGTTACCCATATCATCATGCAACTGCCAAGCAATCTGTATACAACGTGGCCAGTTATCAGTATCGGTAATCGGAGCGTTCCATCGTTTTGGAAGTCCCGTAGTTTCAGTATCAAAAATAAGGTACATGCAGGGCGTTTTATCAGTCAAAAATATACTCATCACATATAGAAATTCGGGAATTTAGGCAAATTTGTTTTTTTCTTTGCCAAGGCAAAATTTTTAAGCATAGCCGGAACTACGGTTTAAAATTTTAACGTAGGAAAAGGGAAAAGAAAGAGCATAAAAACCGAAAGTTTATGTGTGATGAGTATTATACTGATAAAAATAGTAAAAAACGACCCCATGAAAAAGGACAGTTGTCAGTAGTTATTAACGTCATGACGTGCCATTGCTTTCTTGTTTCAATATTATCGCTATCTTCAACCCAAGTATAAGCTTCTGAAATGAAAAATCTTTTATTATTATTATTAACCTTATCTGCCTGTACGACCAAGCAAAAACAAAAAGAGCACCAAGAACAGAAACCGCCCAACTTTATCATCATTTTCGCCGATGATTTGGGTTATGGTGATTTAGGAGCTTATGGCCACCCGACCATTAAAACTCCTAATCTAGACCGCATGGCCCATGAAGGTCAAAAATGGACCAACTTTTACGCCGGGGCCAGTGTCTGCACCCCTAGTCGGGCTGCGCTATTGACAGGTAGACTACCTATTCGCAGTGGCATGTCGAGTAATAAAAATCGGGTTCTTTTTCCAGATTCTAAAAACGGCCTACCTGCCAGTGAAATCACTTTGGCCGAACAACTAAAAACGGTTGGGTATGCAACCGCTTGTATCGGAAAATGGCATTTGGGCCACAAAGAGCAATACCTGCCGACTAATAATGGCTTTGATTATTATTTCGGAATCCCTTATTCGAATGATATGGATAAGATTGCTGGGGAACCCTATTGGGACTACTGGAAACAACCCAATGATTCTATAAAAATCGAGCATTTTAATGTGCCCTTATTACGAAATACCGAAATCATAGAGCGACCGGCCAATCAACATACGATTACAACGCGCTATTCAGATGAGGCAGTTTCATATATCAAACAACACAAGAACGAACCCTTTTTTGTGTATTTGGCGCATAACCTTCCGCATATTCCCCTATTTGCCTCCGACGCATTTAAAGGCACTAGCAAAAGAGGATTGTATGGCGATGTTTTGGAGGAAATTGATAATGGGGTAGGAAAAATATTGAAGACACTAAGGGAAGAAGGATTGGCGGAAAATACGATTGTAGTTTTCACTTCCGACAATGGGCCTTGGCTTCCTTTTAAATTGAACGGTGGTAGTGCCGGACTTCTAAAAGCCGGAAAGGGAACCACCTGGGAAGGTGGCATGCGCGAACCTGGAATCTTTTGGAGCCCCGGAAAAATCGCTCCGGGCGTGGTCACAGATTTAGGATCGACCCTAGATCTTTTTACAACATTTAGTAAGATTGCGGGCGCGAAACTGCCCAAAGACCGAATTCTTGATGGGGTCGATTTGAGCCCCACCTTGTTCGAACAAAAGAAAAGTCCGCGTAAAAGCCTTCTATACTACCGAGGCACCGAACTCTACGCCGCACGAATGGGCGATTACAAAGCACACTTTATTACCCAAGGCGCCTATGGCGAATTTGGCAAACGACAAGAACACGACCCTCCACTTCTATACAATCTCAACCATGACCCTGGCGAGAAGTACGATATCGCAGCGGAACGAGCTGAAGTAATAAAGCAAATCAATACTTTGGTTCAGACCCACCAATCTAATCTAATCAAAGGCGAAGACATGTTGGCTGACAGAGAAGAGTAGCAGACAACAGAAACCCTATATAAGAAGAGGGCCAAGCATTGGATTGAGTCAAAAGAACTAAAGCCCCTTATTTATCTGCACCTTTTTTGGGCACGTGAATTTCAACCTTGTTATGCATGGTATACAAATGAAAGATCGACCCTATTGAAACCAATATTCCGCTAGAGGTATTCTCACCCATTATTGGGTTTTGACCATATTTTTTCCAATGCACCAAATCTGATGAAGCGGCCACATTTGTTGACCATTCGCTCCAATCTTCAAAAGCGGTTCCATGATAGTACGCATAATACCAACCTTTGTATTTAATAATTTGGTTCACCGCCAGACCGTATTGGTCATATGGCTCAGGTCCCATCTCAATGACCGGATCATCTTGTATATTGGTCCATACTTTAAGATCCTCTGAAGTGGCCAACCAAATACCTAAGTCACCGCGCTCGTAGAACAAATACCAAATCTCATTTTCCTGCCAAACCGTCGGAGTGCCATAAGGCCCTTTACTCAAGGGCGAACCATCGAATTTTCGAATGTCTAATGAACCATGATCTGTCCAATGAATTCGATCTAAAGAGCTAAGCCTATGGGCGATATCATCTTTACCCTCAGCAAACATATGATACGTACCATCTACTTTTAAAACCATCATATCCTCTGTCCAGTTTTCATCAAAAATGGGGTTGTCCGCATATCGTGTCCACGAAACGCCATCCGAAGAGGTGGCGTAACCTAGAGAAAGTGATGTGCTTTCAGATCCAAAACCAGTATACCACATATGGTATGTGTCTTCTTCCTTTAAAATATAACCCCTTTCTTGAATTTTTTCATCCCAGCTTGCCTTTCCCGTACCGGAAAATACCGGATTTTCAGAAATAGATTGAAATTGGACCAATTCAGCAGGAAAAGGAACAGAATCAATAGACAGAGCGATGTTTATTGAGTCATTTTTAAGCTGTTCATTTGATTTTGACCTGTTACCGCAGGCCGTAAAAAAAGCCAGAACAATAATGGCTAAAGGAATACGAAATTTCATAAGACTATTATTTTTAGTTACACTTCCCACTTTTACTGAGAATATTTGAATTGACAGCAATCGAGTTGGCATTAGTGGTGGTTTTTGCAGATTACTAAGACAACAAAGTCATTGAAACCATTGAACATTTTTTATTTTCAATACTGAAAAATATATTTTTAAAGCCTAAACGGTCAGAAATCTACAACTTTATGATTTGTTACGAGCGAAAAGTAAATCATTCTAGGGTTTATATAGATAGATACTACTACTATTTACCCATCGCTTCCCCTTTATATATTATCGGAGGAAGACATTTACTATCCTCATCGCGTATAGAAATTCGGAAATTTAGGCGAATTTATTTTTTTCTTTGCCAAGGCAGAATTTTTAAGCATAGCCGTAGCTACGGTTTAAAATTTTAAGGCA
>JASFYU010000021.1:0-5925 GCA_045046905.1 Flavobacteriaceae bacterium
TGGTAATTTTATAACCAACCTGATGGCCAGTCTTATTGCCTATTCTTTCCAAGAAAAGAAACCAAGTATTAAATTTGATGTAGAAAAAACCAATCAATTTGCTTTATTCATTTAAATCCTTAGGTCGAACTCAGGTTCTTAGGTAGTTTAAGTTCTTTCAAGGTGCCATTGGCAATAATAGAGTCATGACTCCACCGCAGGCAATTACTTCTTGGTCTAACTCTTCAAGATAGGGTCTGACCATTTTGAGTAAGGCCCTTTGTTCGATAATACAATCGGGATCGGTACATAGAATAAAATTTCGTGGCTTGAGAAATACCTGCGTTGAGCGCATCTGCCCTGCCTCCATTTTCTTTATCGACAATAGTTAAGTTTGCATATTTAGAGTTGGTGCTCTTAAAAATACGCTTAATAGGTGCGCATAAAATATATTTGTTGGTGGTGAAATTTAAACTGTCAATTAGGTTGAACTCTTCGATAAGTTGACTCAGTGAATTGTCTTGACCGCCATCATTTACTATGATAAGGCTGTAGTTTGGGTATTGAATAGAGAGTAGGGAGTACACATTGGTAATAATGGTGAGGCCTTCATTATAGGCCGGGGCAACCAGGGTAATGCTGGGTAAACCCTTGGCTCCTTTTGCTAAATCCTCACTGATGAGCTTGCTGTTTTTCTTTCTTAAAAACTTGAATATTATATAAATTTTAGCGAGATATGCTGTTTTATAACTCTTTTTTATAAAATCATTGGGCAAAAATAGAATTTTGGGTCTCAGTGAGTCTGGTATCTTCTTTTTAGGAAAGTTGAAAAAAGCGTGTTATACCAATTCAATTGTTTAGTGTCATATTAGTTGGGTACCCGGCGAAGTCGAAGTATGAATGATTTTATATGAGGTAATCAATACTTAAAATGGTATTATGATTTTTTGCTATTTGCTGTATTTTGTGAGCTCAGATCTACTTATTAAACTCCCATTCTTTTTATAGGTTTCTTGCTTTACCATGCCAATACCTTTCGCTAACCATAATTTAGACCTCATTTCAATGTTTGCACCCATGGTTTTAGATGTTGTGTTTTCTGTGAGTAGGTAGCAATCAAACGTGCCAGCTGGGGTGGTGATAGTTTCTTTTTTTTCCACTTTACGATTGGTTTGCTTGACTGAAATATTCATCTTTATACCACTCATGCTCATTTTAACAGTGACGTTAGCATCAGAAAGTTCTTTGCCGACACTAAGACTGTTTGGCAATTCAATATCTGTTCCTGAAATATCCATTTTCATGCCCATGTCACTATATTGTTGCATCATTTGGGAAGGAAAAAGCGATTTATAATCAATTTTCACCATATTGTTGTCACAGGTAAAATTGTAGTTTGTAGTGAAGATCTCTTTTCCTTTTTTATCAGTCATTTTAAGGGCTAGAGTTGCCGTGGTTGCCGACCCTTTAGAGGTTACAGATGCTACAGTGTACTGGGTGATGCCTTCTATTTTTCCCTTTTTATTGGTGTTGGTGTATTCAAAGGAAGAACCTTCGATCATTGGATAGTATTGGCTACAATTATTTTGAGCCCAAGCGCATTGAAATCCTATAAGTAACAGTATAATTAATGGTGCGAATATATTTTTCATTTGATTATTTTTTATGATTCTTCCTAATTCCTAACTATTGTTTTATAAATTCAACTCTTCGATTTTGAGCTTTTCCATCGGTTGTAGTATTGTCGCCTACGGGTTCAGATTCGCCCTTACCTGCGGTTTGTAATCGATCTTCTGAAACCTTATATATAGAAACCAATGCGTTTTTGACTGCATCAGCACGTTTTTTTGATAGTTGTTGGTTGACTTTATCATCGCCATCGGAGTCGGTATGTCCAATAATTTTTAATTTCATATCGGCCTCTTGTTGTAGCACCTGATAAATTTGACGAATGATACCCATTGACTGCGGCTGAATGTTTGCCGAACCTGAGTCAAACAAAATACCATTCGTAGAAATTTTACCCTCAGAAATTAATTTTCTTCGAAGATCTACCCCGCCTTTGGCGGTTTTAAAGTTACTTATGTATATATTTTCTTTATTAATATTTGTCCCTCTTAAATGTATTTTGATTCCTTTCATCTCAATATTGGCGGGTAGTAATCTCGGTACATCAACTAGTTTTTGCTCATTGATCCATATTCTAAATCGCTGTTTGTTTACTGCCAGTGAAATATGATGTTTGTTTAACACAACATTTCTTAAATCAGCTTGAATTGTATTGCGAATTACTCTTCTACCGTTGATGTGGTTTTCAACAGTGATGCCTATCGCAATAAATTGGCAAAAAGAGTATTCAATCATGCCATAGTTTTTTGAGCGATCAAAAGTATTGTTATCACCTACCATTATTTGAAGGTATGACTGTGATGAGGTTTTACTACTCAATCCGTTTGTGATGATGTCAAATTCAACAGTAAATTCTTCAGGTAAATCAGTAATGTCTGGTATGTATGAGGTGCCTGACCCAGGTAATATTTTCAGCCACTTATTCGCAGCGCCATCAATTATTACGAGGTCGCCACCTCCGTTGGTGTTCCATTTACTTGGAAAATCACCAACAAATTCATTTGAAAAATCATCGAAGAATAGTAACTCATCGCCTGGTACAAAATCAAATTTGCTATAAATCGAGATTGTTTTTAGGTCGCTTGATTCTGAGGAAGCGCTGGGCTCACTAGAATTTGGACTCTGATCTGTTGATTCATTGTTCTTGCCCTGTGGAGTCGGAGCTTTCGTCTTCTTTTCTTTTTTGCCCGGTTCAAGTATGCTATCCATAGCTTGATTAGTCTTCTCAGTGGTTTCTTTCTCGACTCTGCGTTCTACGGCGCGTTCGGCTGCTTTTTCAGCTTTTTTGCCTAGTCTTTTCAAGAATTGGCCATGGGCAGTGGAGGTGAAGGCGAGCATACAAAGAACAGGCAAAAGTGTTCTCAATAATCTGGGAATAGCTTTCATGATCATTTGGTATCAAGTTTGTTTTATATATAAGAAATAAACGCATTGATCTAAAATAAAACCCGCATGAAATGGTCTCATATTTGCGTAGTATTCACAAAATAAAAACGTTAATCCTTATAATACTGAAAAAAACTGTGCTTGGTGTAGAGGTTTGTGTAATTGGCCAAAAAGTATGTGTAATTGGCAAAATATGACCTCTAGTTAATTTGGTAGATTCGTATTGAATTCTCCTGGTCCTTGACTACCAATTCAAGTTGTCTATCATTGTTGATGTCATCTAGATTTACTATTGAGGTGCCAAAAACTGGGAAGTTTGGTATTGGTTTTGCCTGACTGTCGAACAGGTATACCTTCTGGTTCTGAATATCGGTAACACTCACATATATTTTATTGTAGCGATAAAAAATCGAAGGCTTCGTATATACCCCCAGATCCAATTCAACTTTCCTGCCTTTTATGTTCAAAATATTGTCATTCATTACTACCAAACTATTGCTGGTGGCATCAATACCATGGTCTTTGTTCAAATTAAAATTAATTTTCGTGATTCTGCCCTTCTGGTCGATTTGGTGCAAAGTACCCTTTGTATCAGTTATGGTAAATTTGTTCTTGTACAAAAAGATTTCGTTCTCAGAGAAATCTATTTTTTCGGATACCTTTGTACGCACTGTACCCACTCGATTAAGAACTTTTAAACTACCATCCTCTAATTTAAATATCAGGTAATCTTTTCTGCCGATTCTATAATGTTTGGCAACGCCCACTATCGCTTTTTCAGCACGCGTATATTTATATCCGTCGACAATAGAACCCTTGCTATTATACATAAATATTTTTTGGCCCTGACTTACTACAAATCGATAGTTCTTTTTTTTGTCATAATCAAAGACGGCCAAAGGATTCAGGTTTCCGCCTTCGTAAGAAATAGTAAAAGGCCCTACTTCTTTTCCGTTACGATCCAGGATTAAAAATTGATTGTCGGTCGTAAAAGCCAATTGTAAGCGACCGTTTTTATAAATATCTACCTGTTCTATTTTCCCTTGAATGTGGCTTTTCAATTGTTTTTTCCATAGAATTTTTCCTTCAGTGGATATTAGGTAAAGAATATTGGCCTGGTCTTGAACAATAATTTCTTTTTTATTGGTGCGGTGATTGTGTATAAATTGGGGGTTGGTCGCAACAGCATTCTCCAACTGAACGCTAAACAAGGTAGAAACGTTTCGGGTCCTTGTTTTCTTTTCGATTTTTTGAATGATGGTATTGGTATGAAAAAAATCTTTATCGGCGACAACTTGTATTCCGAAAGCGTATTTTGATATTTTTGACTTTTTGAAATCGGTGTAGAGTTCTTTGGTGAAATTATCTTTTAAAATATTTTCGATGCCCTTTGAATTCGAAATAAAAAGTAGGGTAGATTCAGAAGCAAGAGACTCTTTTATGGCCATATATGCTGCAGATTTATCGAACGTCGTGCCCTTCTTATAATTACTGATGATGGTTTGAAGGATCTCTTTTTGTTCCGAAAAGACAAAGGCGTTTTCTATGATGGCACAGTAGTTTGCCTTATATTCTTTTATAATGGGATAGAGCGAATTTTTCAGAAAGTCTGTAGTACCCAGCTCCAATATCTCATTGCCTTGATAGGTGAAAGCTCCCGTCTTAATACCTGTCAAATATTCCGATATGGTTTCAGAACCATAGGAGTTTATAACAATGATCTTTTGACCATTGAGGTAAATAAACCCTATCTCCTCTACAGTTGTAAACAATGAATTCCTTGGAGTGGATTGATCCAGATATTTCTGTTGGTTTTTGGCGAAAACATTATAATTATCAAAGCTGTAGGATAAAATAGCATCTGCATGTACGGGGGCAAAGGAGGGGGTGGTATTGGTCAGTGGATTTGTGTTCCGGAATAGGTTTAGATAGTTTTTTAAAGAATCATTAGCTACACTCACACCCCTCATTTGTATATAATCGTGACCCAAGTTAAGGTCTAATGAAACCCAATCTGAAAAATCGGAGGCGGAAACTTTTGAACTATCCTTCAAAAAAGAAAGAAGAGCCCCATTGCTCTTATCCAGGTTTAAAAAAATAGATGCCGGTCTAGCTTTGTTGGCGGTAGTGTACAATCTTTCAAGTACAGAAGATACGTTCGGCTTTCCCAAATTTCTGACTAAATTCTCCAATAGGATCAGCGATGAGCTGATGATGATTTTTTGATTGGTCTCTATGGTATAAAATACAGCTTTATCGATTTGATACGTATCTATATTTTGACCTTCGTAGGGTCTGCTTTCGATTACTTTTATCTCAAGACTATCAATGTCAAAAAGGCCTGGTGCTTCGTCGGCAATAAAAATAAACTCAAAATCACCCTTTCCCAACTCGGGAAACGCCAAGATACTTTCAGATTCGGGGTTCAGGAAATTTAGGAGTTCAATTTTTTCAAAAACTGATGTGTAGATGTTCGAGGTTTTTACTTTGGAAAGAAAATCATTTTCCATGAGTCCATTTGTAAAGGAAGCCATGTCGTTTATTTTAATCAGTATCGAAGTATTTTCGGGAACATAGTTCAACAAAGGAGTACTGGTCTTCTTGTCATTTGTGCAGCCAAAAACAAAAAGGACAATCAGCGCGATTAAGACTCGGAATCTCATGTAGAAGGTTTACTACAAATTTAGGATTTTATATGTTCAGCGACAATTCTTCGGGCAGTTGTCGAAAACTTTTTCTGTGATGTTTGGTCAGGCCGTATTTACGAATGGCCTCTCGATGTTCTTTTGTTGGGTAGCCTTTATTTTTCTTCCAATTGTACATGGGGTATTTTAAATGCAGCTCCTCCATATGGGCATCTCTATAGGTCTTTGCCAAAATAGAGGCTGCCGCAATACTCATATATTTACGGTCTCCTTTAATGATGCACTC
>JASFYU010000022.1:0-27925 GCA_045046905.1 Flavobacteriaceae bacterium
GCTTCTTTTTAATACCTCGTATGCTTGCATAGGGAGAGTTTACTTAGAATTAACAGTTTTGTCTACCTTTTTAAACGAGTTCAGTAAGGCGATTACCTTAAAAACCATAAAAAGACACTATTTTTGCAGCCTGAAACCAATTTGTTCTCCGATGGCAGAATTCCTTAAAAAGATTTTATTCTCTACGCGTTTAATGGCCGTTCTGTTCATAGTTTTTGCTACGGCAATGGCATTTGGCACTTTTATCGAAAGTAAATATAGCACAGAGACCGCGCGAATATGGATATATAACGCCACTTGGTTCGAACTCATCATGGTCTTTTTTGTAATCAATTTTGTCGGCAATATGTTCCGATATCGGTTGTTCAGATGGGAGAAATGGCCAGTATTGACACTTCACTTCTCTTGGGTGCTGATTATTATTGGAGCATTTGTTACGCGATATATCAGTTTTGAAGGCATGATGCCTATTCGCGAAGGAAAAACTGAAAACGTTTTTTATTCGGGTAAAACATACCTCACGGCCTTTGTAGATGGTAAAATCAATGGAGAACCGCAAAGAAGAGTACTCGAAGATGATTTGATTGTCACCTCAGAAGCCTTAAAAAGCAATCTGCCCTGGAAGTCGGATTTTAACGGGCAAAGTTTTACAATTTCCTATGTCGATTTTATAAAAGGGGCAGAGCGGGGTTTGATACCTTCCAAAAATGGAAAAGAATACCTGAAGATTGTTGAGGCTGGTGATGGGCAACGTCATGAACACTATCTAGAAAATGGAAAGGTCACGAACATACATAATATACTGTTTTCGTTGAACAAAGAAACCGATGGTGCTATTAATATATTCTTTTCCGATAGTACATATCATATAAAACCGCCTTATGAGGGTAGTTTTATGCGTATGGCAGATCAGTTGCAGGGGTCGGTAGTAAAAGACAGTTTGCAAGCTTTGATGTTACGGTCATTGTACAATATGGCAGGCATGCAGTTTGTGATTCCTGAGCCCGTAACCAAAGGGGCATACGGTATTGTCGAAGTACCCAAGGCAAAAATTACAGAGGCGACCCAAGATGCCTTGGTAATAGAGGTGTCTTCAAATGGCGAAACGGTACAGAAGAAATTGTTGGGCGGAAAAGGGTCTTCGAATTTCTCGGATAAATTTACGGTAGGTGGCCTCGATTTTGCGCTGGCCTATGGGTCAAAAGTATATGAATTGCCCTTTGGTATAAAACTGAATGATTTTATAGCAGAGAAATACCCCGGTACTGAAAAGGGGTATGCCTCTTTTATGAGCAAGGTTACCGTAGAGGACGAACGGCCGTATGACTACAAGATTTTTATGAATAATATATTGGATCATAAGGGCTATCGTTTTTTTCAGGCAAGTTTTCACCCTGATGAAAAAGGCACCGTACTATCGGTAAACCACGACTTTTGGGGCACATGGATAACCTATATCGGCTACGCCTTTCTATACCTTGGTTTGGTGGGGATTATGTTTTTCGGAAAAACACGCTTTAAGGATTTGGGAAAATCTTTGGATAAATTAAAAAAGAAGAAGGCGGCGGCCGGCTTAATTATCGTACTATTCGGTTCGATGCTGGGGGTAAATGCCCAAGAGCTTTCGGTAGATGAAGGTCACGAGCATAATACATTGCCTACCCAAGAGCAAGTAGACTCACTTTTACAGGCTACTCTGGTATCTAAAGAACATGCCGCCGAGTTCGGAAAATTGGTTATTCAGGATGAGGGCGGACGAATGAAGCCCATGAACACCTTTTCCTCAGAACTATTGCGTAAACTGAGTGGCGAAGACAAGTACAAGGGTATGAACGCCGATCAGGTGTTTCTGTCCATGATGATGAATCCTGCATTATGGTATAATACAGAGTTCATTAGCTTGAAAGCTAAGGGAAACGATAGTATTCGCAATGTACTTGGAATTGCCAAGGGGCAAGAGATGGTCAAGGCGACCGATTTTTTTGACACTAAAGGAAATTATAAGTTAGATCCTTTTTTAAGAGAAGCCACCGCTACCAATACGCCAAATAAGTTCAAGAAAGATATAAAGAATGCCAACATCAGATTGGGTTTGTTGAATCAAGCGCTGGGGGGGCATATTATCAAGGTTTTCCCACTTTTAAGTGATGAAAATAACAAATGGATTTCCGCTGTTGAATATCGGGGAGGACAATACCCGATTGCCGATTCGCTCTATGCCAATTTCATCAAAAATGCGATTCCCTATTACTTGACTACCCTTCGAAGTGCAAAGAGTACAGGTGATTACGCTGAGGCCGATAAATTATTGCAGGCCTTTAAGCAGAATCAGAAAAACCATGGTGCAGAAGTCCTTCCGTCCGATAAAAAAATCAATACCGAAATCCTTTACAACAAGCTTAATATATTCAATTGGTTGTATTTTTTATACGGCCTTGTAGGCTTCGTAATGTTTCTTATACTGATATTTCAGATTCTCAAGGACCGTGCAGTTTGGAGGGTACTGGTATATGCCTTAAAAGGCACCATTGTATTATTATTTTTATGGCATACGGCCGGCCTGATTCTACGTTGGTACATCTCGGGCCACGCTCCTTGGAGCGATGCCTATGAGAGCATTGTTTTTGTCTCGTGGACCACGATTGGTATGGCAATGTTCTTCGCAAAGAAGAGTAATTTGACGATTGCGGCTTCGACCTTTGTCGCGGCAATGCTTCTTGCTTTTGCCCATCAGAACTGGGTAGATCCTTCAATCGCTAATTTGGTGCCTGTACTTGATAGTTATTGGCTTATGATACATACGGCCATAATTGCAGGGAGTTATGGTCCGCTAGGCGTGGCAATGATTTTAGGTTTTGTATGTCTTATGCTCATGATTGTGACGACCGAGAAGAACAAGGCAAGGATAGGAGCCAAAATTCAAGAACTGACCATTGTAAATGAACTGGCCATGACCGTAGGGCTGATTATGCTGGCCATAGGTACTTTTCTGGGAGGGCAATGGGCCAACGAAAGTTGGGGTCGCTATTGGGGTTGGGATCCCAAGGAGACCTGGGCTTTGATTTCAGTTATGGTTTATGCGTTTGTAATTCATACTCGTTTGGTGCCCGGACTTCGTAATAAATGGCTATTCAATTTTTTAAGCCTCATCGCCTATGCTAGTGTGATGATGACCTATTTTGGGGTCAATTATTATTTGGTAGGCCTTCACAGCTACGGGCAAAGTGGTGCTGCGGCTATTACACCAGACTATATTTGGTATGTTGCCTTAGGCGCTCTGGCTTTGGGGGGTATCAGTTATTGGCGTTACAAGGTTCATTATTCAAAATAATTCCCCTTTTCCATTGTACTTAAAAAAAAGATTCGATATTTGGATTATTATGAAATTATAAGAATTATGTTACTTATAGATGTCATTGGGTTCTTGCCCAAGGAGTAATCGATTTTCGGTCGCTCTTCTTATGACATTTTTATTCCCACCAGTCGGTTTTCCAAGGTTTACTTTGAATCACATAGAATTACTTTTTCGTAATTTCTAATTGAGATACACTGGGGTTGTTTACTTTTTTTATACAACATAATTCAATGTTAATGACACGATCAAGCAGGCTTACATTTAAAAACTATACCGTTATTTTATTCAAGCAATAACAGGTAAGGAAAATGAATTCACGACGGGTAGTATTCGCAAGGCCATCTTTATGCTTTCCGTTCCTATGATTTTGGAAATGATGATGGAATCTATTTTCGCCATTGTTGATATTGCCTATGTATCACAGGTCAGTGTAAATGCCGTAGCTACCATTGGCCTTACTGAATCGGTTATTACGCTGGTATATGCTGTTGCCATTGGCCTCAGTATGGCCGCAACCGCAGTAGTAGCACGTAGAATTGGTGAAAAAGATATTCAAGGAGCAAAAGAGGCTGCTGTACGGGCCATTGTGTTAGGCGTTTTAGTTTCACTCCTAGTTGGGGTGCTAGGTTTTTTATACGCCAAAGAGATTCTGGCGTTAATGGGTGCTGAGCCAGAATTAATTGCTGAAGGTTATGGCTATACAAAAGTATTGATTGGCGGAAACATCACCATCCTCTTCCTGTTTCTTATCAATGCGATTTTTAGAGGGGCAGGTAATGCTTCTGTCGCTATGTGGACCCTTGTACTTTCGAATGGACTCAATGTTATCTTAGATCCCCTATTTATTTTTGGATGGGGACCCATTCCTGAATACGGGGTTATGGGAGCTGCAATCGCAACGAATATTGGAAGGGGGACGGCTGTGCTATTTCAACTGGCCATCTTATTTTTTGGCTGGAGCAGTATTCAAATAAAATTCAAGGATATCGTCATACGGGCCAAGGTGATGCAGAACCTTATCAAAGTTTCAATAGGCGGAATCGCCCAATTTTTAATTGGAACATCAAGTTGGGTATTTCTGATGCGGATGATGGCCGAATTCGGTAGCGAAGTATTGGCAGGGTATACGATTGCCATACGTGTTATGTTATTTACCCTTATGCCTTCTTGGGGAATGAGTAATGCAGCAGCCACTTTAGTAGGGCAAAATTTAGGTGCAAAACAAGCAGAAAGAGCAGAAATATCAGTCTGGAAAACCGGAAAATACAATGCTTGTTTTATGGGTGTCGCCTCCATAATCTATTTGTTTTTTGCATACGATATTGTAGCTTGGTTTAATGATAATCCTATAGTAATCGAAAATGGGGGACTATGTCTACAGATTATTGCCCTAGGTTATATTTTCTATGCCTATGGTATGGTAGTAACTCAAGCGTTTAATGGGGCGGGTGATACAGGTACCCCAACCAAGATTAATCTAATCGCTTTTTGGATGTTTCAATTACCATTCGCTTATTTGGCGGCCATAACATTTAAATTAGGAGCTACAGGTGTTTTCATTGCTATAACGGCAGCAGAAGTTCTGCTCGCGGTTATCTCTATAATTTGGTTTAAAAAAGGAAATTGGAAAAAGGTTCAAGTATAACCGATTTTAGTAACTTTAACTTTCATAAAAGCATAACCTAAAAAAAGATGGCCCGCTTGCGATGTATTAATCAGTAATTGTAATTTAAAATGAAACTAGATATATTAGTCTTCGGGTCTCACCCCGACGATGCCGAATTAGGTGCGGGTGGCACAATAGCAAAAGAAATTGCGGCAGGAAAAAAAGTGGGAATCATAGACTTGACTCGGGGAGAGCTCGGTACAAGGGGGTCTGCTGAAATCAGAGACGAAGAAGCCCTAAAATCAGCGAAAATCTTAGGAGTTACAGTTCGTGAAAATCTCAAGTTCGCAGATGGGTTCTTTGTAAATGACAAAAAACATCAATTGGCCGTAATTCGAATGCTTCGTAAATACCGACCCGAAATTGTTTTGTGTAATGCCATCGAGGATCGTCATATAGATCATGCAAAAGGGAGCAAACTGGTAAGTGATGCCTGTTTTTTGAGTGGCTTGATTAAAATAGATACTAAATTTGAAGGTGATGACCAATGGCAGAAGGCTTGGAGGCCAAAACAAGTATATCATTACATACAATGGAAAAATATTCAAGCTGATTTTGTCGTAGATGTTTCAGGCTTTATAAAAAAAAAGACTGATGCTATTATGGCCTATAGTTCGCAGTTTTTCGACCCTAAGAGCAAAGAACCCCAAACACCGATAAGCAGTAAGAATTTCACCGATAGTGTTGAATATAGAGCTAGAGACCTAGGGCGATTAGTAGGGGTAGAGCATGCAGAAGGTTTTACTGTAGAACGGTTGGTCGCAGTCGATAGCCTAGATAACTTGATTTAAGAGATGCCCTTAAGGGCGCCTTTAACTGGCTTTTTTGTATTCTTTTTTTTCTTTTGGTAACGTAAAAAAGAATGAAGAGCCTTTTCGAAGAACACTTTCGGCCCATATGGTGCCATTATTTTTTTCAACCATCTCTTTACACAATGAAAGTCCTAAGCCAGTGCCTTTTTCATTATTGGTGCCATAAGTGGTTATATTAGAATTTTCAGAGAAAATTTTGTCTTGAGTATCCTTGTTCATACCAACGCCGGTATCTCGAATCGAAAGCTCCCAATGATTGTTTCTTTCTTTGGCAGATATCGTTATCATGCCATTTTCCGGAGTAAACTTAAGGGCATTACTGATAAGGTTTCTGATGACGATATCGATTTGGTCACCGTCGGACCACGCTATGGTATTTTCAGGCAGATGACTTACGATTTTAATGAATTTTCCTGCGGCAATTTCTGAAAGTAAATTGATATTGTCAGAGACTAGACAATCGAGAGAAATCATTGATGGTTTAGTAACCGAACCGTTCATTTGAGACTGGCCCCATGACAATAAGTTATTGAGGGTAAATGAAATATGATCTAAATCTGCGCCTAATTTAGGAATGAAGCCCAAAAACTCCTTCTGTCCGATATCACCATCCTTAAAAAGCTTTAAAAGCCCTTGAAAGGCTCCGATTGGGCCCCTGAGGTCATGGGCTATAATTGAAAATAATTTGTCCTTGGTTTCATTGATAGCCATAAGTTCCTCTTCATTTTTCTCCAATGCTTCTTTCTTGGACTGTAGCTCTTTATTAAGTCTTTTCTGAATTTTATCGCTGCGATGTACCAGTACGGTTACTATGATAAAGATGAGCAGAATTGCCAAAGCCGCGTTGACATAATTACGCTGGGTTGCCAAAGCTTGTTCATTTTCTTGAATTAAATCGAGCTTTTGTTTGTCATGCTCTAACTTGGTTTTTAGCATGATAAGGCTCTTGCTGTTTTCATTACGTGAGAGTGTATCCGACAATTTTTGATATAGCTCATGGTAGGTCAGAGCATTGGCATAATTTTGTTTGTTCTTATTGATTTTGTACAGTGTATTTGCACATTTTTGAATACCTTCTTTAAATTTTAATTTTGAAGATATTTCAAATGCTTTCAAGGCATATTGTTGAGAAAGACTATCTTTTTGAAGTCCTAAATGGGCCTCGGCTATTCCATTGAGTAGGTCAATTTCTCCTCTATCATCTTCTAGATTGTTGTGGAGCATTTCACTTTGGCTATACCAATAAAGAGCCCATTTGAATTTATTTTGTTTTAGATACGTTTTTCCTTTGACCTCATAGGCATAGGCAAGCCAGTCCATTATTTGAAGCTTTTCAAAGGTGTGAATACTACTATTGACGTTATACATCGCGTATTCCAATTTTCCCATATCCGCATAAACGGAAGCCATATTACTTAATGTTTCGGCCGAATACAACTCGTTACCGATTTCTTCATTTATTCTTTTTACCTTCTTGAAAAAAACCAGGGCTTGAGCATAATCTTTTTGTGAGGCATAGAGATTGGCAATATTCTCATTTATAATGGAAAGCATTTTTTTGTTATCTTGTTTCTCAGCAAGTTCGTTGCTTTCTAAATACCCATTTAAAGCCTTGGCGTAGTCTCCTTTATAGCCATATTCGCTCGAAAGGTTGTTTTTAATTCTTAAAATCAGATTCGAATTGTGAATTTCATGGGCTATTTTCAAAGCTTTCTGGTAAAAATTTATCGACTTGGTGTTATTTCCCTTATCCGAATGATAATTGCCCAAATTTATAAAAGATAAACTTTGGCCTCTTTTATAGCTTGCCGAGGTACTTAATTTCAAAGCTTTTTTTGATAACAGCAGAAGACTGTCAGTTTTAAAGAAACGTAACTCAGACCCCAGCTTGTTCAGTAAATCTATATAGGTTGAATCATTAGTGCTGAAATTTGCTCCTTGTTCGAAGGTTCTTATGGCATTTAATAAATCATCTTTTGATGATAATTGGGCATTACCGATAAAAAGAATGGATGCACACAGCCAAAAAAGAAATATCTTTCTTTTGAGAAACGTATTTGAGAGTAGTAGGTAGGTTAGCGCCTTAATCATTTGGACAATTAATTATCAACCATAAATGTAATTTTTGAGGTGTGTTAATTCTAATTATTGTTGTGAAACGCTGTTTTTTGTGTGTTTTGTCCCACTAATGACGCAGTTTGTCGATGTTTTGCCCTGAAGTATTGGATTATTAATTTTCTAATAATTCAAATTATTTTGTTTTTAGAATGATTTGGATGAAATAGAGGTCATTTTATTTTGATTGAATAGTTAAAAAAAATTATCTTTGCCATCGCTTTCAAATGGTGGTTGTAGCTCAGCTGGTTAGAGCATCGGTTTGTGGTACCGAGGGTCGCCGGTTCGAACCCGGTCTTCCACCCTTTATAGTTCATTTAAGTCCCGTCTTTATTGACGGGACTTTTTGTTTTTATAAGGAGGTACTCCGAAGAGCTTGTTTTTGGAGTTTATCTATAAAAAAGATGTCTCATATCGAATTCGCCATAAGGTGGGCCACAGCAAGCGAATTTGTTCTATTCGGCATTATGTGCATAGCCGCGTCGAACTTAGGTTAACAGTTCACCTGAAGTCAATTTCGGCTAAAAAGAACTCTTTTCCTGTACTTCAGCGGCTATTTTCGTGGCAATAGCCCTGCTATTACCCATCAAAAGCATCTGACTGAATGATGACACTTATGTTAACCTTTCTAAGTTCCTTGAGTATTCTCGTTTATATTATTTGGTAGCCATATCTACCACAACATTGTTCTCACGGTTGGCGAGTTCCCAGGCGGTATAGAAAATCAGACGGGTCCTATTCTGCAATAGGTCATAGTTTATCTTATCTGGGGTGTCTCCCGGCTTGTGATAATCGGCATGGGTACCATTGAAATAAAAGATAATAGGTATGTTGTTCTTGGCGAAATTGTAGTGATCACTCCTGTAGTAAAAACGATTGGGGTCATTCTCGTCATTAAAGGTATAATCGAGTTCAATCTGGGTATATTTACGGTTTATGGCTTCTGAAATTTGGTGCAGTTCGGTACTCAATTTGTCCGCACCTATTAAATAGATGTAATTTCGATCACCTTCACGCTTTGGGTCGATTCGTCCGATCATATCAATATTGAGATTGGCCACAGTTTGCTCTAGCGGAAATATAGGGTCGAAATCTGTATAATATTGAGAGCCTAATAAACCTTTTTCTTCCCCGGTCACATGAAGAAATACAATAGATCTTTTTGGTCCTTGGCCCGCATCGGCAGCTTTTTTAAAAGCTTCGGCTATTTCTAACAATGCCACAGTACCTGAACCATCATCATCGGCCCCATTGTTTATTTGACCGTCAGCGGTAATTCCTATATGGTCTAGATGCGAGGAAATAACAAGGTACTCGTTCGGTTTTTCAGAACCTTTTAACACAGCCACTACATTCTCGGATTTTATCTCACTGTTATTGCTTGTCAAGTTTAGGTGTATGGGGGTCTGAAGTTTTTTAGGGTGATGATCTTCTTCAATAGCAGGAAAAATGGTTTTTGCCAAAGCCGCATTGATGAAAAAACGTGCGATTGTATTCTCCTCAGGATCTTTAATCTCCATTTTTCCGGTATCATTCCTTTTCATATGGTTGTAATAACTCATATAACGTTTAAAATTGTTGTCATCAAAATACAATATGGCCTTAACACCTTTTTTACTAGCCAAATCTGTTCGTTTGCCCGAAGACTCAGACATATTGCTCCATGCTGATTTTTTATCGCTTCCAGAGAGTGTATACGTGCCATCGGCGTTTATGGGCTCCCCGGCTTTTACTAAAATGATTTTTCCCTTAACATCAAGACCTTTGTAATCAGAATAGTCACCTTCCTCGATACCATACCCCACATATACTATTTCATCAAAAGAAGCCGTAGCCTTTGAAAAAGTTAATAAATCTTCACCTATAGGAAAAGCCGTTCCATCGACGGTAATTGAACCAGTAGGAAGCTTGCTTAGCGCCAAAGGTACATTCTGAAAATAGTCGCCATTGTTTTGGGCTGCAGGAATTTCCAACTTCTCATAATAAGCCTTCAGATATGCAATCGCTTTCTTTTGTCCCGGTTGACCAGTTTCCCTTCCTTCGAATTCGTCAGATGCGTAGGTGTATAAATGTTCTTTTAGTTCTGCTTCGGTAATACTCTCGGCATAGCCAACAGGACTTATTTCGTGTGTAATCGTAGTAGGTTCGGCAACGGTTTTTTGAGACGAGTTACAGGCTATTGCTAACCCAATTGCCACAAATACTATTTTTTTCATTGTATAGAGTTATAGTGTTCGAAAGTCATCAAAAATAGTAAAAACGAAACACTTAAAAATGGCTGCTGTAAAGAAATACAAAAACCGAAAGTTTATAGGTGATGAGTATATCGAGAAGGAGTGGTTTTTTTAATTTTTTTAAAGGCTCTATTAAAATTCGAAATAGAATGAAAGCCTGATTTTTCAGAAATCTCTACGATTGAAATTTTGTTCGGATCAAATAGCATCTGACAAGCATGTTCAATTCGAAGTTCTATTAGAAATTGAAAAAAGGTTTTATTGGTGCGTTGTTTAAAAAATCGGCAAAAGGCAGGAGGCGTCATATGAACCAAATCTGATACCTGATGCAGGCTGATATTTTTTTCGAAATTGTGCATCACATAGTTAAAAACTTGCTGTAAACGCCTTCCTTCAGCATTCGATATTTTTTTAGTCTGTATAAAACCCGTTAATTCGGTTTTTTCTGCGGCGATAATTATCTTTATCAGCCTTAGAAAATGCAGAAATTTTTCAAATGTATCCGCAGTACATAGGGTTTGCATGATCTGTTGAATTGATTTTTTCTCTGAACCAATTTGAAAGCCTCTTGCTATAGTATCAAAGAAAGTATTGATTTCTTTTAATTCTGGTATTTCAAAAAATCCTTCGCCAAAGCTTTTTTTGGTAAAGAATAGCGATATCATATGCGAATCTGATTTGCCTGCGATACTCTGAAAAAGGTGTGGAGTCTCTCCTGCAATTACGAAAATATCACCGCTAGTATAACTGTGAATACTATTGGCGACGATGAGCTTTCCTTGCCCTTTGATAATATAGCTGATCTGTATTTCTTCATGTTGGTGTAAGTTGTCGTAGAAGATTTCAGCGATATCAACCTGAACTACCAAATTGTCTTGAAGGGGTTTAGGAATTTTAAACGGCTTTATTTTCATAAGACTAAAATACGCGAATTTTGTAGCTAATATAAGTATATGACATGTAATATGGTTAAAATAGTATACGTATTAGTTAATATCGGATTAACCATCATTTGCATAAGTACTTTACTTTTGTTCACTAAAGCGATATATTATGGGAATGAAAGTACAATGGGATGGTGTGATGCCAGCGGTAACCACCAAATTTACTGATAAGGATACCTTAGATATGCATATGTTCGAAAAGAATATCAATGCACAGTTAGATGCGGGTGTAAACGCAATTGTTCTTGGGGGAACCCTAGGTGAGGCGAGTACCCTGACTGATGATGAAAAGAAAATACTGATGCAGGAGACCGTACGTATCGTGGACGGAAAAATTCCGGTAATCTTGAATATTGCTGAACAGACCACCAAAGGGGCCATTACTGCTGCCCACAAGGCCGAGGAGTATGGTGCGAGCGGCTTAATGATGTTGCCTCCAATGCGCTACAATGCAACTGATTTTGAAACGGTCACTTATTTTAAAGAGGTTGCGAAGAGTACTGACCTGCCCATAATGATTTATAATAACCCTATTGATTATAAGATAGAGGTTACCTTAGATATGTTCGAAACCTTATTGGTACATGATACTATTCAGGCCGTTAAGGAATCTACCCGCGATATCTCGAATATAAACCGAATCCGAAACAGATTCGGAAACCGTTTAAAGATTTTATGTGGAGTCGATACCTTGGCCTTGGAGAGTCTGTTAATCGGTTCTGACGGTTGGGTCGCCGGTTTGGTTTGTGCCTTTCCTGCAGAAACGGTAGCCATTTATAAGCTTGCAAAAGCAGGAAGAGTAGATGAGGCCATAGCTATTTATCGCTGGTTCCTACCTTTGTTAGAGTTAGATATTAGCCCACAGTTGGTTCAGAACATTAAATTGGCAGAAGTGGGTACAGGCATAGGTACAGAAAATGTACGGGCTCCTAGGTTGCCGTTGCAGGGCGAAGAAAGAAAAAGGGTTCAGATGATTATAGATGAAGGCCTGAAAACTAGACCTACACTTCCAGATTATAAATCATTATAATTGTGTTAGAAATAAGGCCAAGTTGCGAAAATTGTAATAAATTGTTGCTCTATGATTCGGATGAGGCTATGATTTGTACTTTTGAATGCACATTTTGCAAGGAATGTGTTGAAACAATATTATATAAAACCTGTTCCAATTGCGGAGGCAATTTTACCCAACGGCCAATTCGACCAAAACGGTTATTAAAAAAATATCCCGTTTCAGAAAAAATAGTTCATAAACCTGTTGATGTTAAAGCACATCTAAAACGTATTCAAAAAACATGATAAAAGGCATAAATTATATTGGAGGAGAAGTTTCGGCAAAAGGAGATAAAATTTTCTCGACCTTCGATCCCCAACGCAACCAAGAAACCGGTCTAAATTTTCATGAAGCGACTGAATCTGAAATTAATACTGCGGCAGAATTGGCATCGGATGCCTTTAAAACGTATAAAGATGTATCCGGAGCGCGGAAAGCAGAATTTCTAAGGGCTATAGCTGATGAGATTGAAGCTCTGGGTGACAGCTTGGTTGAAATTTATGTTCAGGAATCAGGCCTTCCAGAAGGCCGGGCGAAAGGAGAAAGAGGACGTACCATGGGGCAATTAAGGGCATTTGCCAACCTCTTAGATGAAGGTTCATGGGTAGAGGCTACCATTGATGTGGCACAACCAAATAGAGAACCCCTACCTAAAGTAGATCTTCGAAAAATACTCTTTCCATTAGGGCCAGTAGCGGTCTTTGGATCAAGCAATTTTCCGCTGGCATTTTCAACCGCGGGTGGTGATACGGCAAGCGCCTTGGCGGCTGGTTGCCCTGTAATCGTAAAAAGTCACCCTATGCATACGGGTACAGGAGAATTGGTATCGTCTGCAATTATAAAGGCGGCCGAGAAAACTGGTATGCCCAAAGGTGTTTTTTCTAATTTGAACAGTGATGGTTTAGAGGTCGGAAAACAATTGGTAATGCACCCAAAAGTAAAGGCGGTAGGTTTTACAGGAAGTATAAAAGGAGGTACGGCACTATATAGAATGGCAAATGATCGGCCAGAGCCAATTCCTGTATTTGCAGAAATGGGAAGTATTAACCCTGTGGTAGCACTACCTTCATCTTTGGAAGAAAAAGGTGATGATTGGGCAAAACAATACGCGGGATCAATAATGCTTGGCGCTGGGCAATTTTGTACCAACCCCGGATTAATTTTGGGTCTTAAAAGTGAATCCTTGACTAGCTTTATCAATACCCTGGGTATCGAAATCGGAAAATTAGAGCCTATTTGTATGTTGCATCCCAATATTCATAGTGGTTATGAAAAGGGAAAAGAGGAGCTTTCGGCCCAAGAAGGTGTTGCCGTAGTGGCCTCCTATGAGGATACGGTAGCACCCAATTATGCAAAACAAAAAGTATTGACCGTAGATGGTGATGTATTTCTTGCAAACCCAACTTTACATAAAGAAGTATTTGGTCCGTTTTCAGTAATCGTACAATGCAGCGATACCGCACAATTAGAAAAGGTACTTGAAAATCTCGAAGGCCAGTTGACAGGTACTATTCTTGGTAATTTGGCAGAAATTAAGGCGCATGCGAATATTGTCGATGCCTTAAAAGATAGGGTAGGGCGTATCATTCTTAACGGAGTGCCTACGGGAGTAGAAGTTTGCCCGTCTATGCAGCATGGAGGACCATTTCCAGCATCTACAGATAGCAGATTTACCTCAGTTGGTACCTCTGCCATAAAAAGATGGGTGAGACCCGTTTCCTATCAAAATTGGCCGCAAGAAGCATTGCCTGATGCATTGAAAAATGAAAACCCATTGGGTATTATTCGCATTCTAGACGGTGTTCATACCAATACCGCGATCTAAACAGTCTCTTAATGTCAAGAACAAAGTATTCTTGCATAGATGCCCATACCTGCGGTAACCCCGTTAGAGTAGTGGCATCTGGCGGGCCCGAGTTATATGGGGCTACAATGGCTGAAAAGCGGCAACACTTTTTAAAGGAATACGATTGGGTTCGTAAAGGGTTGATGTTCGAACCACGGGGTCATGATATGATGAGTGGTAGCATCTTCTATGCACCATCCGATCCTGAAAATGATTTCGGAATTCTCTTTATCGAAACAAGTGGCTGCCTGCCTATGTGCGGCCACGGTACAATTGGTTCTATTACAATTGCTATAGAAGAAGGACTTATACAGCCCAAAATCCCTGGAAAAGTACGAATGGAAACACCAGCAGGATTAGTGCATATCGACTATCAACAAACCGAAGGAAAAGTAGATTGGGTTCGCCTGACCAATGTGAAATCGTATTTGGCGGCATCAGGTTTAAAAATTCAAAGTTCTGAATTAGGAGAGCTGGTTTTTGATGTGGCCTATGGCGGAAATTTCTATGCCATAGTAGATCCGCAGCAGAATTTTTCAGGTATCCAAGACTTTACGGCCAGTAAATTGATTCAATACAGCCAAGAGATTCGAGAGAAAATCAATCAAAAGTATCCGAATAGGTTTATTCATCCTGAGGACGATACAATTCGTAATGTAAGCCATATGCTGTGGACGGGGAATACGATTTCGCCAGAGGCCACTGCTCGTAATGCTGTTTTTTATGGAGACAAGGCTATTGACCGCTCTCCCTGTGGTACGGGAACATCAGCTCGTATGGCCCAATGGCACGCCAAAGGAAAACTAAAAGTAGGTGAGGAATTCATACATGAGAGTTATATTGGTTCTCAATTTATAGGTCGAATAGAAGAAGAGACGACCATAGCAGGTATGAAAGCGATTGTTCCGACCATTCAAGGTTGGGCGAAGATATATGGCCATAATACGATCGTTATCGATGATGATGACCCCTATGCCCATGGGTTTCAAGTAATCTGACCAGGGGGCGACAGCCATAAATTCTCCCGAATTCGGGAGCGTGTTAAACCCACGGATGAGAATAAAATACCGTTGAACCTGGTTCACAATAACAACTAATAAATGGGTAAAAGTATACTGATTATAGGAGGAGGAATAGTAGGCTTGTGTTCCGCTTACTTTTTACAAAAAGAAGGGCATCAGGTCACGGTTATCGATAAGTCGAATATTACTTCGGGGGCATCTTTTGTAAATGCGGGTTTTATTACCCCCAGTCATATTATTCCTTTGGCAGCACCAGGGATGATTACACAGGGAATGAAATGGATGTTCGATTCTACAAGTCCGTTCTACATAAAGCCCCGTTTTGATATAGATTTTTTCAGATGGTCCTGGTATTTTTACAAGTCATCTACCAAAGAAAAGGTAGAAAAAGCAATACCCGTAATCAAAGATATCAACCTGTTGAGCCGAGGGCTTTTTGAGGCCATGAAATCATCTGGCGAACTGGGCGATTTTCACTTGGAGCGTCGAGGTTTGTTAATGCTCTATAAGACCGAGGCTGCTTACCAGCATGAGATGGAAGTAGCAAAAAAGGCCGGTTCTTTGGGTTTAGAAGTATCCGAATTGAACAAATCGGAACTGCATAAAATTGAGCCCAATGTAAAAATAGATGCCGAAGGTGCTATTCATTATGAATGCGATGCACATACTACGCCGACCGAGTTTATTCCCAAACTCCTAAAATACTTAAAAAGTGTTGGCGTTGTAATTTGTATCGAGGAGGAGGTTGTGGATCTTTCGGTCCGCAATGGTAAGATTGATTCTATCGAAACAACAAAGAATACATATACAGCTGATGAGGTTATACTTGCCGCTGGTTCCTGGAGCGGTATACTTTCTAAAAAACTGCATATCAATTTGCCTATGCAGGCAGGAAAAGGCTATAGTATTGATGTGCCTAGACCTACAGGCATTTCACTTCCAGCCATTTTATTGGAAGCCAAGATGGCGGTTACACCCATGCAGGGGTTTACCCGATTTGCAGGTACTATGGAGTTTTCAGGAATCAATACTCGTATCAGAAAAGAACGGGTATTGGCCCTTGTCAACGGGGCGGCCAAATTCTATCCCGAACTGAAAATCACTGAGGAGGAGATTGCGGAGGCGAAAACGGGTATGCGACCGGTCTCTCCTGATGGCTTGCCTTATATAGGGCGATCTAAGAGTTTACAGAATTTAACTTTTGCTACCGGTCATGCGATGATGGGGTGGAGCCTGGGGCCAGCCACGGGTAAACTGGTTTCTGAAATTATCGATGATAAGCCGACAGCTATGGATCTGTCAGCCTTTGACCCCAACAGAAAGTTTTAATCCGAACTCAGGTTAATAGGGTATACTAGATTATAAAGCGGGTTTTTATAGGTGCCCTTACGTCAACAAGAAGAATCCCCAATAATCTTCCATTCCCCAGCTATTCTTTTAAAAACGATCATAAAAGTACCATTGATATCACCTACTTTTCGGCTTAAGAAATATTCGCCCATTACCCAATAGGCATCATCATTAATTTTGGTGATATTGGCGATTTTAAAACGTAGCGTTCCCGTTTCTGCCGGACTGGGATACCTTTTTTTATAATTGTCCAAGGTAATCTGCCAGCCCTGAGTAATTTTACCGCCACTGAAATACGTCAGCGAATCCGATTTCCAATAGCCATCCATAAATCCCTCTAAATTGTAATCTGACCAAGCTTTTTCTTGGTCGGCGAGGAGTTTGCGAATGGTCTGTATATCATCGGCGTCTGAAGCAGGGCTTGAACATGAGGCTAGTGATAGCAACAAAAGAATAATAGGTATGATTTTCATTGAAATCGATTTTTCCCACAAGTGGGTTTATTATGAAAATTCAAATGGGGTCGGTCTGTCTGCCAGACTGGTTTACCCGCCCCGGGCGTATTGATTCAAATTAATAGGACAATATTTAGAATTTTGCCAAGCTGCTCATTATATAATCGGATGTCACATAATTCTTTACTATATTGTTTGCCTATAACTTAAAGGCTATAAATGTATACATATATAAAGAGTTTTTCCTTTTTTCTTTTGGTGTCGATCTCAAGTATTTCTCATCTAAATGCACAAGAATCAAGGGCTGAGACAAAAAAACCAAACATTCTTTTTATTCTATCCGATGATCATACATCACAGGCCTGGGGTATTTACGGTGGACTTTTAAAAGACTATGTTCAGAATACGAATATAAAACGACTCGCAAAAGAAGGCACTGTTTTAGAAAATGCCTTTTGTACAAATAGTATTTGCACTCCGAGTAGAGGTAGTATTCTTACGGGTCAGTACAGTCATATAAATCAAGTTTATACCTTGAGCGAACCCCTGCCTCAAGGGCATCCGAATATCGCCCGTACATTTTCAGAGAACGGCTACCAGACCGCCGTAATCGGAAAATGGCATTTGGTAGAACAGCCCGAGGGTTTTGATTATTTTAATGTGTTGCCCGGGCAGGGCCGGTATTGGAACCCTATTCTTAAGACTAAGGAAAATTGGAAAAATGGCTATAATAACACCGCCGGGAAGGAATACAAAGGATTTTCTACCGATGTGATTACCGATCTGACCATTCAACATTTAAAAAAGAGAGATACCTCAAAACCCTTTTTGATGTTCTGTAATTTTAAGGCCACCCATGAACCTTTTGATTATCCTGAACGTTTCAAATCACTGTATATCAATGACGAGATACCAGAACCTAAATCTCTGATGGATTTTGGCAAGCAAACTACCGGGCGCACTTTCAAAGGTCAAGTCTTGGAACATTTGGCCGATCGATGGAAAAAAGCTACTGAAACTGATACTTTCTGGACCACCTACCCCGGGCTTCCCTACCCTTTAGAAGGCCTAGATAGCGTTCAAAAAAGAAAGAAGATTTACCAAAAACTCGTCAAAGATTTTATGCGCTGCGGGGCGGCCATCGATGATAATATCGGAAAGCTGCTAGACTATCTCGAAGCCGAAGGCCTTGCGGATAACACCATAGTTATTTACACTGCGGATCAGGGCTATTTTTTAGGGGAGCATGGGTTTTTTGATAAACGACTCATTTATGAAGAATCATTGCGAATGCCCTTTGTAATTCGATATCCTAAAGAAATCAAAAGCGGACAGCGGATTGATGATATTATACTGAATATTGATTTTGCGGCCTTATTGGCCGATTATGCGGGTATAGAGAAACCGGCATATATACAAGGGCGAAGTTTTAGGGAGAACCTAAAAGGAAATACACCCGAGAACTGGCGCGAACAAATGTACTACAGGTATTGGTTGCATCATCCTGATCGGCCGGCACATTTCGGAATTCGTAATACACGCTACAAATTGGCATTTTTCTATGGCCAGGGGTTGAATAAAAAAGGAACGTCTAAGAAAACTACAATACCGGCATGGGAATTTTATGATTTAGAAGAGGACCCCAAAGAATCTAGAAATGCCATCGATGATGAAAAATATGCTGATATTATTGTTGCAATGAAGAAAGCCTTGCAGCAAGAGCGCAAAAATTATAAAGATTTGGATGCAAATTACCCCCAAATGCAAGAGATACTCATCACACATGGAATTTAGGGAAATTAGCAAATTATTCCCACCAGTGGGTTTAATCTGCCTGACGGCAAAGGCAGGGTCGGAACTTCCTTTTTGCAGTTCCGGCTGAGGTAAAATACCAAATTTCGGTTTTTTGGCCCTAAAGCAAAAATGAAACTGTCGAAATACCCCTATGGCTCTGCCTTGGGGATAGTCGGTTTCAATATTTTTTTATAAATTAATACACCCGAGCGATGTCTGCCTTATGGTGTGGGCAGGTCTATGAAATATGAAAAGGGAAAATCCTGAATCATTTTGATGGAAGTATCGTAAAATTAAACCCAATTGTGGGATAAAATCAATTCTGAATATGAAAATAATTAAAACTGGTCTAATAGTAATGGCCCTATGTATTGTTGCAAGTTGCTCTGAATCAAACGGAGAGAAAGCTAGTATTATTACGAAAAGCGAGGTCTCCCGCGCGGTCGAGGCCTTGAATAATGCCTTGGTCGAACCTCAAACAAAATTATTCGAAGACCTTGTTTCCGAAAAATTAACGTATGGCCATTCAGGAGGAACCATTCAGAACAAACAAGAGTTTATAGATGATCTGGTAAATGGACCCTTTGATTTTTTATCGATAAATGCCTTAGATCAACAAATTACTATTTCTGGCAATACGGCCGTCGCTCGCCATATTATGTCAGCTAAGGGAGAGAATAAAGGCGCATCTATAGATGTACATATCGGAATTATAATGATTTTTCAAAAGGAAAATGAGGAGCTGAAACTTTTGGCTAGGCAGGCATACAAGCTGTAAATCTTAGTGTCCGAGGCGCAATTTCGAAAAAACTTCCACAAAATGAGATGAATATGTTAATTAATGAAAATTTGCCCTATAATAGACGGCATTTGAGTCAAATGGTTTTATTTCAAGTCGTAAATTGCCACTTTGAAAACAAATACTTACAAGGAGTATAACAGCTATTTAAAAAATATTAAATGAAAAAAGTAATAACTTTTGGGGAAATAATGTTGCGCTTGTCGCCTCCCGGTTTTTTAAGATTTTCACAGACGACAAGTTTTGATGTGGTTTATGGTGGGGGAGAGTCGAATGTAGCCGTATCCTTGGCTAATTATGGTGTTTCCGTAGATTTTGTAACTCGTTTGCCCAAGAATGATATCGGCGAATGTGCCCTGATGGAAATGCGAAAGAGAGGCGTAGGTGTTGATCAAATAATCTATGGTGGAGATCGCCTCGGAATTTATTTCTTAGAAACGGGTGCCGTTAGTCGGGGCAGTAAAGTAGTCTACGATAGAGCACATTCCGCAATTGCCGAAATCGAAGAAGGCATGATCGATTGGGGAAAAGTGTTCGCTGGATCCGAATGGTTTCATTGGACAGGTATTACCCCGGCCATTTCACAGGGTGCGGCCGATGTTTGTTTAGAAGCGGTTAAGGCAGCAAGAAAACTGGGCCTTACCATTTCAACCGACTTAAACTATCGTGCTAAATTATGGAATTATGGCGTTGAGCCAGAAGGTATTATGACTGAATTGACCTCCTATTGCGATATCATTTTGGGTAATGAGGAAGATGCCGAAAAACATTTCGGTATCAAACCCGAAGGTTTGGATATTACCACTCAGGGCCATAATGTTAAGGCTGAAGCTTTTCTTTCGGTCTGTGAACAGATGATGAAAAAATTTCCGAATGCCAAGAAAGTGATTACAACCTTAAGAGGGTCCATTTCGGCATCGCATAATACGTGGGCGGGTGTTTTATATGATGGTAAAACCATGTTTCAATCACCGCAGTACCAGATCACCGATATTGTCGATAGAGTAGGTGGCGGCGATTCTTTTATGGGTGGCTTGATTTACGGATTGCTACAGTACCCTGATGATGACCAAAACGCCTTGAATTTTGCAGTAGCGGCATCCTGTCTAAAGCATACCATAAAAGGCGATGCAAATTTAGTCACCGTAGATGAGGTTAAAAAATTAATGGGTGGCGATTCTTCTGGGCGTGTTGCCAGATAAACCATTTGAAATAGATTAATACAAAAAAATATGGCTCAATATTCGAGAATTGAAGTAGCAATGGTAATGAATGACACGGGCATGGTGCCTTTGTTTTATCATCCTGATATCGCCTTAGGAAAAAAAGTCTTGAAGGCATGTTATGATGGGGGTGCTAGGCTGATGGAGTTTACCGCAAGGGGTGATTTTGCTTTTGAGGTTTTTTTAGAACTGAACAAATTCGCCATAAGCGAACTCCCTGGTATGATTATGGGCGTAGGTTCAATTACCGATGCAGGAGCGGCATCTATGTACATGCAGATGGGCGCTAATTTTATTGTAACACCAGCATTGCGAGAAGATATCGCTATAGTTTGTAACCGTCGAAAAGTACTTTGGTCACCGGGCTGTGGTTCGTTGACCGAAATAAACAAGGCAGAAGAATTGGGCTGTGAAATCGTAAAACTATTTCCGGGATCTACCTATGGCCCTGGCTTTGTAAAAGCGATTAGAGGACCACAACCCTGGACCAATATTATGCCCACAGGTGGTGTTACTACCGAGGAGTCAAATCTAAAGGCATGGTTCGATGCCGGAGTGACTTGTGTAGGCATGGGCTCTCAGTTAATTAGTAAAGATGTATTGGTAAAAAAGGATTTTAAAGGACTTGAAAAAACAGTCAGAGAAACACTGAAACTTATTAAAAGTTTGAGAAACTAAGATGTGAAAAGTCTTTTGGGCATCCTTTTAATAGCCTTGCTAAGGCATATTAATTTTTTATAATTTATTTCGATGAAAGTATTTAAAACTGAAGACGGAGCCGTAGTGGCCCATAATGAGAAGTTCTATGTCTTAACTGATATTGATTGGGATGCTTTTATCAATAGAAAATCATTGTATCAGGCCCTGATCCAAGATATCAAAGAGGTCGATGCCAATGATACCATGCCTGACGATGCAATTGTTGAAACCCCTATAGGAAACCAAGAGATATGGGCATCGGGGGTGACTTATATGCGTAGTAAGGAAGCCCGTATGGAAGAATCAAAAGATGCCGGTGGCGGCACCTTTTACGATCGTGTATATGATGCCGATCGGCCTGAGCTTTTCTTTAAGGCCACCCCTGCCAGAACGGTTGGCAATGGGGGAACGGTTCGTATTCGAAAAGATTCGACCTGGAACGTGCCTGAACCTGAACTTACGCTTTTTATCTCCTCGGAGGCTACTATCGAGGGCTATACTATTGGTAATGATATGAGTTCTAGAAGTATCGAAGGCGAGAACCCCTTATACTTGCCCCAGGCAAAAACCTATGACGCCTGTGCAGGCTTAGGACCCTGTATTTACGTGCCTGAAATGCCGATTTCCTCAGACACTTTGATTACTCTAGAAGTCTTTCGCAAGAATGAAAAGGTGTTTTCGGGAGAAATCCCCATTAGTAATATGAAAAGAAAACATACTGAGTTGGTAGAGTTTCTTTTTAGGGAATGTAGTTTTCCCAAAGGGGCATTCTTAATGACCGGTACAGGAATTATTCCGCCAGACGATTTCACCCTGCATTTAGAAGATGAGATACGCATACATATTGATCATATCGGCACCTTGGTGAATTTTGTGGGGCAGTAAGTTTTCGGTCTTTCCTTGTTGAATAGGTACATTTGTCTATTGTTGTTAGGAAAGAATGGTGTCTAGAATGAAATCATGGGCAAATACGGTTGTTTAAAGGTATTAATAAATGCTCTTTGTTTTTGATAGACGAGAACAGCTGTTTTTTGAACAGTTTAAAAATAGATGGTAAACGATTAGGATTCGCTGTGTTCTGTCTGACCTCTTATATCTAACAGCAGCGGTCTTATGTCTTAGCAATCATTAAATAATATTTAATCCCTAATTTTAAGAAATGTCAACAATAAAAGATTTAGCCGAAAGGCACGAATTAGTTTCTACACTTTTTAAGTGGCCAGCATCTTTGGAAGAATGGGAAACATACAAACTCAGTGATGATCAAGTTGCTCATTTTCATGAATATGGTTATGTATCTGACATAAAAGTATTGAATGAGGAGCAAATAGAAGTTTTACGCAAAGAACTGTCTGAGATCGTAGATCCTAAACACCCAGCACATCATTTGTTCTACGAATTTCATAGTAATCAATCTTCGGATGCCAATGCGGTCTTATTTCATTCCTTGGGGCATTGGCGAATAACCAAAGGTTTTCACGATGTATTGTGGAACCCCGCTTTTGTTATGGCCGCACATCAGTTATTAGAAAATAAGCCTGTTCGCTTCTGGCATGATCAATTGTTCTGCAAGCCGGCAAAACATGGTGGAGTAGTGGCCTGGCATCAAGATTATTCTTATTGGACACGAACGGTTGCGATGCAACATTTGACTTGTTGGACAGGGCTAGATGATGCCACTACCGAAAACGGATGTCTTCATTATATACCTAAAAGTCATAGATGGGGTTTGTTGAATGCCCCGGACTTAACAGGTGATATGGAAGGCCTTATGGCGTACCTTACCAAAGAACAAAAGGCCGAGTTTAAACCAGTAGCTATTGAAATGAAGAAGGGCTATGCCACTTTTCATCACCCATTAATGGTACATGGATCCTATGAAAATAAATCGCCTATTAGCCGAAGGGCCTTTGTTTTGAATGTTTTTGCAGATGGCACCATTAGCAATACGAATGATGAGCTCTTAAAAGGAGTACCACCAATACCCAAGGGAGAAAAGATGCAAGGAAAATTTTTCCCAATGCTTTATGACCCTATACACTGATAGCGCTAGGCATGAAGTTTTTCTTGCTTCGCCGCTAAACGCGCCTTTTTAACCGCTATTTTTTTGAGTATCCAGTCCGGGTAATCGGAGTCGTCCTCGGCCTCATAAATTTGAAGTCCTTGGCCTTCTCTTGGCTTTTTGAGTGCGTCAGGTTCGCAGCCTAAAATTAAGGCGGCGGTATCGACTCCAGAATGACTGGCACCGGCCACACCATGAGATAGAATACTGGCTCCACAGAGGTACAGACTCTCGATTTCACTTTTTGCCTTATACGCAAAAGGACCAATATGCTTTAAGCTTTTTTCGGTACCGTACACATTACCCCTTGTGGTATTAACATAGTATTCATTGGTGATGGGGGTACCCAAGTCTTGGTGTACAATATGGTTTCGAATTCCGGGGATGGCTTTTTCGATACCTTTGAGCATTTTTTGTGTCAATTTTTCCTTGAATTGTAGATAGGCTTCCGAGCGGGGGTCGGTTTCGTTTTCAAACTGTGCAAATGCCTTATAATCAATAAAGGTAATAGCCTCAATTGTATGATGCCGACCATCGAAACTCGCCGGGTCTTTGAGGGTGGTACAACTAATGAACATGCCTTCAAAAGCATCTCCTTTCAAAATATCGCCCTGCAACTGCTCGTCATAAAAATCATCAGCATCCTTGGCGGGCATCATCCAAATATTTCCTGAATCGACCCCTGCCTTTCGCAAATCCATATCCACTATTAAAAAAAGCATTAAGGAGGTGCATGAGTATTTTGTCTTGGCCAGTTTTTTAGTTAGTTTATCACTAATATTCTCCTTGCCTACCAAATGAAGATAGGTGATTCCTGGATCCGCATTTGAAACAATCTGTTTGGCGAAAAGCTGCTGTCCGTTCTCCAACTCGACCCCAATAGCCTTTTTCTGGTCTCCATCTTTCAACAGAATACGTTGTACGCCAGTACTGGTATATATTTCACCCTTGTGTTTTTTTAGGGCATTGGTCATCGCCTTAATCAAGGCGCCGCCACCGCCCATGGGGTAATAGCTACCACTGAAATAATGGCTCATTAATGCACAGTGTAAAGGAAAAGATGCTTTTCTGGGTTGTAGGCCGTGGTCACCACATTGAATGTTTAATATATTTTTGAGCAAGGGGTCTTTGATGTGCCAGTTGATGACCCTGTGTAGGCTAAAGAGACCGTATTTGCCCATATGTCGTGTACGGTAGGGGATGGTCAGTTTTCGCCAAAACCCCTTGATATACGGAATGCTATACAATTGGGTACTTACATTGTGAATTAGGGTCAGGTATTTTTTAATGCGCTTTTTTTCTTTGGGAAATCGTTCAGAAAGTCGTTGAATCAATGCCTCAAAATTTGAAGGAAAGTCAAAACGTTCCTCGCCAATCCTAACATGCTCGTAGGCATCAGGATTCATTCTAAAAAAAACAAGGTCATTCGCAATACCAAGTCCCTTATAGAGGTCACTGGTAGCTTCGCCTTCGCCCAATAAACCTACATAATGTACGCCTGGGGTAAACCTATGGCCATTGAGATAAAAACTATGGCACCAGCCTCCAGGAACATCATGTTGCTCTAAAACCAATACTTTTTGACCTTCACGAGCTAAGCAGATTGCGGTTGTAAGGCCACCCGCTCCGGAACCAATAACTATGGTATCCCATTTTTTTTTAATCGTATTTTGAGATTTTGGATCCACCTGATATTTGTTTTGGTTCTCTTTGATAGGCAAAGTATTTGTCATAGGCTTGGAACACCAATGAAGGTGGATAAAAAATGTTGTAATTGCGCCAAATTTGCCTAACCGAAGATAGAGTAAATTTCCCTCCCAGAACTAAGGCGTATTAAAACGTTTTATGAAAATCAATTTTAATTCTCACCAGTGGGTTTACTACCCTCTTGATTACTATCGAGAGGGCATCGAAGTGATTAGGGTTATTTTCCTTTTAATTCCTCATTGAGGGTTTAACTTGCCTATGCCGGCAGGCAGGTTTCCCGAGGCTTGCCTCGAAATGAAAAATGTTTTTTCGGAAGCATACCTCGTACCCTTGGGTCGAGCTTGTTGATTGCTTAGTAAGTAAGCTTACATCGAGGTAGCTTATTTGAGATGGGTTATAGCTTTAAAGAAAATCCTTTTTTTTGTAGCCAGCCGGTAAAAATCACTACGAGCAGGGCAAAACACAGGGAGCTTAACAAACCAATACCACCGGTATTTAAGACTTGCGGAAGCTGTATGCCGGTGAGATGGCGTAAGGGGTATGTGAAGTAGGGTATCAGAAAACAAGTCAAGGTGGCTGTACCGGCAGGTAGTATGATTTTGGCCCAGGAAGTTCTTTTCTTGATATCTGTTACGAAATAAAATAATACAAAGGATAAAAATCCAATTCCTGAACAAACTGCGACCCATGACGGGGTGCCGGGTACTTTAGAAATTCCCCATATATGCCTTGTAATCAAGCCGTAGGCAATGCTCGTTATACCCAGTATTACCAATAGAGACAAGCCGCGAATAAGCCTGTCTTTCGATATTTTTTTAAATAATAATGATGCTAACATTCCTGCAGCGGTAAAGGCGGGAACAGAGCCCGTGTACCATGTGGAAAAATAATGAAAGGGGCTTTGAATATTTGATAAATAGTCCAAATTACCAAGTACAGAAAGGAGATTAAAAGCCACCCATAAAGCGATTATAAATAGTAGGTTTCCCTTAGAGAATAGATACGCCAAGGCATTTATTGCATAGGCCCACCCGATAAGTCCAAGAATACCCCACCATTGTGCTTTCATTAGATCTTCACCATTTGGACCACCTTTGTAAACAATAGCTAGGAATACTAAGAGTGCAATACCTATCAGCTGTAGGTATCGATGCCATTTTTCAGGGATAGGACTTTTTTTCCATTGCATCCATACCAATAATACGCCAAGGGCCATTAACAAACACCACAGCCATTTTCCGAGTCCCAAACTCTCGTGATGCGTATCATAATTGACCATAAATACGCCGATAATAATCAATGATACGGCTCTGATGACGACATGTTTGGCCATATAACCGACGGTCTCATTTTTTGAAATCCGATTTTGAATGGCGAAGGGTATGCTCAAGCCAACAATAAAAAGGAATAAGGGGAAAATAATATCGGAAAACCCGAGATAATCTTCATAAGGTTCGGCATGTGACAGGCTTTTGGGTACCTTGGTAAGGGTCCAAAAATCATTTACCCATATCATGAGTAGCATGGTAATAGCCCTTAAAATATCAATCGATGAAAGTTGTATACTCTTCAATTTCTCCAAGCCATTATTTGTTTAGGGCCTCTGTTATCGCAGCTTCTACCAAAGGCTCCATAACGGCATAGCCTTCAAGGGTAGGGTGTACTTCATCATCGGCATATTTTTTCGGCAGTCCTTTACGCTCATCGACCATTGCTGAAAAATAGTCTAGATATACCATATTATTGAGGTCGGCATAGGTTTTAATTAGCTGGTTTAAAGTGATGATTTTTTCGGCAGGCTCTAAACCCGGTTTCCATGGGTAGTTATGTACAGGTAGGATAGAGGAAAGGACCACCTTTATGCCATTAACCTTTGCCAGCTCTGCCATTGAAAAGATATTGTCGGTTATCATGCGTAGTGTTGAAGGCCCCGTGTTTCCGGCGATATCATTGGTGCCAGCCAAAATAACAACGACCTTAGGTCTTAAATTAATAACATCTTGTCTGAAACGCACAAGCATCTGAGGGGTGGTCTGACCGCTAATACCTCTATTTACATAGGGTTTCCCTTTAAAAAATTCAGGACGATTATTAATCCATCCAATAGTAATCGAATTGCCCATAAAAACAATGCGATTTTCATCTTCGGTAGCTGAGGCCAACTGTTCATTGGCGTCTTTAAAATGTTCTAAAGCGGGCCAATCTTGAGATTGTAAGATGCTGCTAATAAAAAATGAACATAGTAGTAGTAGTTTTATTTTTTTCATGCGTATTGAATTGGAGTGTATTTGTGTTTGTTGGTTAAAAATTTAAAGCTCACCATCTGGGTATATTTCCTCTTGGTTGCTATCGAGACGGCATTGAAATGATTAAAGTTTTTTCCTTTTCAATATCTTGTGTACTTGCCTGACGGTAAAGGCAGTCTTTCACAGAGGTTGTTGATTCTAAGGCCTGCTTTAAAGTCTATGGTCGAACTCAGCTTATTAGCTTTCGCTAGTCGAATTTACGAAATTGCTCAGGCATAAAAAACCTCACATTTGTTAAAATGCAGGGTTTGTATTATAGTGAGTTTATGTAGTTATTCACAGGTGGTGTGCCTGTTGCACAAGTCACTTGTTAAAAATAGCGAATATGCTTAACTTTAGTTATGCAGGGTAAAAAAGATTATCAAGAGAAGCTTTTCAATAACTTTCAATTAAGTGACCGTGTACCGCAGACGAATTTCTACCGTTGTTTAAAAGCAGTACTTGATTTGGATTTTCTCTACAAGTTGACTAAAGGTTATTAT
>JASFYU010000023.1:0-4016 GCA_045046905.1 Flavobacteriaceae bacterium
CATAATCCGATAGGCATACTAATCGGATTATGGCCCAAATGAAAAAAGATTTACGTCTTGCCGTTGAACCGAGGCATATCGAATGTTTTGATAATAGTAATATTCAGGGGAGTAATCCTGTAGCTGCATGTGTTGTCTTCAGGAATGGAAAGCCGTCTAAGAAAGAGTACCGGCATTACAATATAAAGACCGTTGAAGGCCCTGATGATTTTGCCTCGATGGAGGAGGTAGTGTTCAGGCGATACAAAAGGCTGGTAGCAGAAGAGGTGCCCTTGCCGCAACTGATAGTAATAGATGGCGGAAAAGGCCAATTGTCATCGGCATTGAAAAGTCTAGATTTACTCGGCCTAAGAGGAAAAATAGCCATTGTGGGAATAGCAAAAAGATTGGAAGAACTCTTTTTTCCTGAAGACCCTATTCCACTTTATTTGGACAAAAAATCGGAGAGCCTTAAGATTATTCAGCAATTACGTAATGAGGCACATAGGTTCGGAATTACGCTACATAGAAATAAAAGAAGTAAGTCGGCCTTAAATTCGGAATTGACCTCTATTGAGGGAATAGGCGAAAAAACGGCTGATGAACTTTTGAAATCTTTTAAATCTGTAAAACGGATTAAAGAAGCATCCTTAGAAAAATTATCGCAAAAAGTGGGAATGGCAAGGGCAAAAAAAATTTATGAAACATTTCATTAAAAACAGCGACCAATATGTTGGTATGAAGAAAATAACACTTTCGATTCTTTCAGTATTGGTTTTCTTGGTGACTTTTGCTCAAGAGGTTGACCATGAGAAGAACATAAGGGTTGGTTTGGTGCTCAGTGGTGGCGGTGCCAAGGGCTTGGCCCATATAGGGGCATTGAAAATAATAGAAGAAGCCGGTGTAAAGATTGATTATATCGGAGGCACAAGTATGGGTGCTATTGTTGGTGCCTTATATGCATCAGGGTATTCGGCCGTAGCATTAGACTCTATTTTTAGGGCGACAGATTTCAATAATTTAATCCGCGATAATTTGCCTCGAAACGCTAAGACCTTTTATGAAAAAGAAGATTCGGAAAGGTATGCGGTGACCCTCCCGTTTACTGATTTCAAAGTTTCAGTGCCGCCTGCCTATTCAGGTGGGCAGAATATTTATAATGAATTCGTACGGCTTTTGTACCACGTTAAAGATATAAAAGACTTCAGCAAATTGCCTATTCCTTTTTTGTGTATTGCTACAGATATGGAAACAGGGGAGCAGGTATTGCTCAATAAAGGGTATTTGCCTGAAGCTATTATGGCCAGTGGAACCTTGCCCTCTCTCTTCGAGCCGGCCGAAATTGATAATCAGGTCTTGATCGATGGCGGTGTAGTTAATAATTATCCAATAGACGAGATTAAAGATTTAGGAGCAAATATTATTATTGGCATTGATGTTCAGCATGGCCTTTTGAAAAGAGAGGCATTATTATCTGCTACTGAAATCCTTTTCCAGATTAATAATTATAGGACAGCGGCCGATATGATTGAAAAATCAAAAGAGACTACCATCTATATAAAACCTGATATGGAGAACTATTCGTTGATAGATTTTGATCAGAGAGATACCATAATTCGACTTGGTGAAATTGCAGCTATGGCGAAATATCCTGAATTAAAGGCACTTTCGATAAGGCAAAATAATCCGAATGTGGCTGTTAAAACAATAAAGGCCAAGGATGACTTAATAGTAAATCGACTGGTCCTAACCGGAAGTAATACAAATTATACAAGAGGCTATGTGAAGGGGAAACTTAGATTGAATCTTAATGAAAAAATTACTTTCGAAAAATTACAACTGGGGATCAGCAATCTATCGGCGACGGGTAATTTTCATACGATACGGTACGAGCTTGTCAGCAATGGTGATGGTGAAGATTTGATTTTAAAGTTAGAAGAGAATCCTAACAAGACCTTCATACGTTTGGGGGCTCATTATGACGACCTTTATAAAAGTGCGGCGATAATTAATTTGACGCATAAAAGTTTTTTATTGAATGATGATGTTGCTTCTATTGATTTTATTTTGGGAGATAACGTCAGGTATACTATGGAATACTATGTTGACAAAGGTTTTTATTGGAGTTTTGGCATTAATTCTAGATTCAATGATTTTGAAAAAGAAATAGATTTGGACCTAATACGCTCCAATTTCGAAGTTCCAGGCTTTGTAAATGTTAATACCGTTAATTTGGATGTTACGGATCTAACCAATCAAATATATGTACAGACCGTATGGCAAGAAGAGTTTGCGATTAGCTTGGGCGTTGAACATAAATTTTTAAAATACAGTACCAGGACCTTAGGAGACACACCTACCGATGCCTTAAACTTGCAAGCGCTTCCAAAAAATAGTGACGATGGTAGGATCTTATTCGAAAAAAGTAACTTTTACAGTGCCTATGGTCAAATTACTCTCGATACCTATGATGACAAGTACTACCCTTCCAAGGGACTATATTTTAAAGGAGATTACCATTTTTATATTCTTTCTTCTGATTTTAATGATAATTTTAAGGAATTCTCTATCGCCAAAGCAAAGCTGGGAGGTGCGTTTCCTATTTTTAAAAATTTGTCAGTGAATATCGAAACAGAAGGGGGGTTTAAACTGGGCACTTCGAGCGTTACATCATTCGATTTTATCCTAGGGGGCTATGGCACCAATTTGATTAACAATTTTATTCCTTTTTTTGGATATGATTTTTTGAGTTTGCCAGGTAATAGTTTTGTAAAGGCCTATGGGCGGTTAGATTTTGAATTCACCCCTAAGAACCATTTAATGCTGGCCGCTAACTTCGCCAATGTAGATGACGATCTTTTCAGAACCGGTGAGTGGTTTAAGGCGCCCAAGGTTTCAGGTTATGGTATTGGGTATGGCTGGGAGTCTTTTCTCGGTCCTATACAGGTGATATACTCTTGGTCGCCAGAAATAAGGAACAGTAAGCTTTTCTTTAGCCTAGGGTATTGGTTTTGAGTAGTATACCGTTGAATTTTATTGTTTTTTCCAATATTTGTGGAACGAAAAAACTATAAGGGGCTATTTTTACTAGGCTACAGAAAATGGGAACCTCATTACTAGCCTGAATCTGTTGGACTAAAATTTATCGATTATATGGTTGGTAATGTTGGCTGGAACGAGATGAATACTTGTGCGAGTTCTATGCAGAAGCGATGGGTTTCGCGCAAATAGTTTCTTTTGTTGACGATGATATAGCTACTAAGTATACTGCCCTTATGAGCAAGGTGATGAGCAATGGCAACGGGCGTATAAAATTTCCGATAAATGAACCGGCAAAAGGGAAAAAGAAATCTCAAATAGAAGTATCTCGATTTTTGCAATGGCCCTGGGGTACAGTATATAGCAATGGCTACTGACGACATTGTAAAGACCGTTTCGGCTATGCGCGATAGGGGTGTCGAGTTTCTATATGTTCCAGAGGAATATTATGATAATCTCTTGGAACGGGTAGGCGATATCGATGAAGATATAGAAACCCTTAAAGAACACGGTACCCTTATTGATCGCGATGAGGAAGGCTATTTATTACAGTTATTTACCAAAACCATAGTGGATAGGCCGACACTGTTTATAGAGATTATACAGCCTAAAGGTGCCTAGTCTTTTGGAGTTGCAATTTTAAGGAGCTGTCCGAGGCTATTGAAAGGGAGCAGTCAGAAAGAGGCACCCTCAATACAGGTATTTATTCTAATCTAAGGAGCTGGTTTCAACCTGATATTTGTTTGCAACCTGAGTTCCACCAAAGACTTGTTTACAGTTTAGATGATTTTTTATTCAATTCGAAGTTTTTTTTCGAAAAATTAATCAGATAAAATTTGGAGAGAATCTGAAGAAAAGTATCAAATTTGAATAAAAGGTAATTTTTAATAGATCTCAGCGCATTAGTTGAGCAAATTTACCGGCACATATATTAAATAGTGTTAACAGATTAGTTAAAGTAAGTTAAAGCCTGTTCAAAAGCATATTATATATATTAA
>JASFYU010000024.1:0-9900 GCA_045046905.1 Flavobacteriaceae bacterium
TTTCCTTCGGATTTGATGATTTTTTTCCACTTCTCGCTAAATTTCATCAAATTAACCCGTTAGTCTTTCTAAAATTCAGCTTCGAATTGAATAAAAAAGTATCTAAACTGTAAACAAACCTTAGGTCGAACTCAGGTTATTAGAAAACAACGGTTAGGCAGAACCGTAGATTTTTTCTTGAATATTTACCAAAATCATGAACCTCAAATTGAACTTTCAGGGGATACACTTAAAACCTTAGAAGAATTAAAACATGAAGAACTATGAACTCAGGCTGTTGACCGATGGCTGAAGTGTTCAGTAGCGAAACAAAATTAAGAGTTTGTGGGCCTTTATCGTTTTTTTATGACATTGTCATATCAGAGGAATTTGGTAGTGAAAAACCTGATTCGAGGAATTACGATTATTTTGTAAAACATTATGGAAATCGCGATTTCTACTACATCGGTAATCACATTAGAAAAGATTTCGTAGCACCAAATTCACTGGATTGGACAACAATTGGTCTTAGAGGTGATGGTCAAAATATTCATTCCCAGTCTTTAGATGTACCCTTAAATTTTCTTCCTAAAATTTAGATAAAGAGAATTTCCGAACTAAGGGGAATGCTTACCTAAAATGATTACATAAAAAAAGGCCGAACAACGTGTTCGGCCTTCTTAGACTATATTTTAGTAAGTTATTGACATACCACTAGATGGGCGATAACATAGACAGTTCCGTCAAAGCCTCCTTCGTTTGTATACTGACCAGGCGCTACAGTAGGTTCGCCCTTCTTGTTAGTAGGGAACATGTCCTTACCTGCATAAGTGTGTGTTTCTTTAACACTATACGCAGCATCTATGTTATAAGTAACATCTACCTCACCGTTTGAATAACTTATATCAACGGTTCCAACCAATTCTCCCTTATCAGTATCACATTGTCCAGCCCCTGCATAAACCTCATAAGAATAATCACCTTCATCCAATGGTCCGATGGTCCATCCCCATCGATTAAATCCATTTCCTATAAAACAAGTGTCTCCCTTCTCTCCTCTGGCAAAAGCCGTTTCACATTCAGGTTCTTTTACATCGCAATCAAACGTAAAGTTAAAGTCCATTATCCATAAGCGATCGCCTGTAGATATATCTGTAATCCATGCCCAGGTACTAAGTCCTAGTGCTCCTAGTTCTGAATCATAATTGGCTCCGCCAGGCCCTACATGGGCACCATAGTTTGGAGTATTAATGTCACTAGGATCTGGTCTCTGTTCTAGACCAAAAGTTCCTTCGGCAATGCAATCTCCGCCTTTCGAAATCAGTATACTTTTTTCAGAGTCTATAATATAAAAATTCATGTTTTCTTCATCAGAAGCATCTCCAGCACAACCTTCTTTTTTATGACCTCCTCCTAGTGCCGACCATTCTGTCCATGATTTTTTGTCCTTTAGCCAAACGTCGACATTTACAACACAAGTGCCCATCGTTGTGGAACCCTTGATATTCGCGGTTCCATTTGCATATTCGGTAAATATTAATTGATGTTCGTCAGTAGATGAAAAATAAGTGGCGGGATTAAAATAATCTGTTTCATTTTCTGGCCACCAAAAGTTTGCGGCTGGTTGACGGTCTCCAAAAGGGCATCGATCAACATCCATAACAATACATTCTCTAATTATGTCCGGTTCATTTACTTTTTTACTGTTTATATTCCCTTTTGCCTGAATTTCACTAAGAGTTTCTGAATTATCAATTTTTTCGATTTCACATGAAAATAGAATAAGACAAATACTTAAAATTGAAATGTATATTTTTTTCATTTCTTTTAATTTAAATTGGTTAATACATTATTGAACTTGAAGTTGTCCCAAATGTATGAATATCATAACATTGCTGTATAAATACTAGATGAAATGCCCAAATTCGGGTCGTATTGAGACAAAAATTAGAATTTAACAAATCAAATTTAAGAGAATGGGCTGCTATATAGTTGTATTATGGATTTTAATACTTACAAAGTCTTAATTGTTCAACATTACCGGCATAACCAGCATGGTTACACTTTCGCCTTCGTCAAGACCATCGGAGGGTGTTAAGATACCCGCTCTATTTGGTAAGCTCAACTCTAATGATACTTCATCTGAATTTAGGTTGTTCAGCATTTCGGTTAAAAATCTCGAATTGAAACCGATTTGCATATCATCACCTTGGTAGGAGCAAGTCAAGCGTTCTTCAGCCTTATTGCTGTAGTCGATATCCTCGGCAGAAATGTTTAGTTCTGCACCGGCAATTTTTAACCTGATTTGATGCGTAGTCTTGTTAGAGAAAATAGAAACACGGCGAACTGAACTCAAAAGCTGAGTTCGTGAAATTGAAAGTAAATTTGGATTCTCCTTAGGAATAACCGCTTCGTAGTTTGGATATTTTCCATCGATAAGTCTACATATCAGTTCGGTATTTTCAAAACTGAATTTTGCATTACTATCATTATATTCAATGGTTACATCTGATTCGCTACCGGCCAGAATACCCTTTAATAGATTTAATGGCTTTTTTGGCATAATAAACTCGGCTACCTGAGACGCCGTAACGTCAGAACGTCGGTATTTTACCAATTTGTGGGCGTCAGTGGCAACAAATGTCAGATTCTCGGGTGAGAATTGAAAAAATACACCACTCATAACCGGTCTGAGATCATCATTTCCGGCCGCAAAAATGGTCTTATTAATAGCTGTGGCAAGAATGTCTCCTAAAATAGTAGTTGAACTGGGGTTGGCGAGCTCAACAGCTTTCGGAAACTCGGCACCATCGGCATATGCCAATGCATATTTACCGTGGTTGCTACTTATTTCTATAGTATTGTTATCCTCTACAACAAAGGTCAATGGTTGTTCAGGAAATGTTTTTAAGGTTTCTAATAGCAATCGAGCCGAAACGGCAATAACGCCCTCACTATCAGAATCTACATTCAATTCTGAACTCATTGTAGTTTCCAAATCGGAAGCAGAAACCCTTAGTTTATTCTTCTTGAGATCGAACAAAAAGTTATCTAAAATAGGTAGAGTGTTGCTATTATTGATAACACCGCCTAAAACCTGCAATTGCTTCAATAAATAAGTACTAGATACTATAAATTTCATTTGTCGATTATTTTGTTCCCATCAGTGGGTTTAATACCCCAACGCCTGCCCGCCAAATAGGAGGGTTGATGTTGAAATAAAAAAATTAGTTTCTTTTAATACCTTCTTGGCCTTACCCAGAGGAAAATTATGCTATTTTACCTATTAAAGCGAAAAATAAATAGGCCTTATATTTTTATTAAAATTCACCTATAGGCTTCAAACAAAGATATTTTAATTGTCCATTTTACCGAAACAAACTTATTAACAGCTAGAGACTGTATTTTCTTTCTCAATAATAGTTGAGAAGCCTGGCTTAAATGAGCGATAGAACTCTATTTATCAACCTTCCATTGTCATTCTAAATCATTTATTTTTCTTTCTATAGAAAGGGTAGAGCAGCTTTTTTGAAATAAATGTTTATAAGTATAGGTTCCTCAATAAGGTACTGTTCATCAAAAATTTCTCCGTAACCTAAAATTTCTTACCCCGTTTAAGCGGGTCGACTCCTTAGGATTAGTCATTTTTTGGCTTGGTTCTTGGCTCAATCCACATTCAGGTATAGCAGCACAGGAGTAGAGCTGTATAGGAGCGAAGTTGGGTGCTAAACCAATCAATGCCCTAGACTTGAGAGGCGATTACTGCAAGCTGCTGATTTTTTTCAGGCTCCAAGCTTCTGGTTTTGCAGCAAATAAAATTTTAGTTTCGCCCCAAACTCCTTTGAATAATTCTGATTTCCGATAATCTTCCAAGGCCGTTTGGTTCTCCCAATAACTATAGGTAAAGAAAATGGTAGGATTCTCTTTGTCCTGATACAGTTCAAGAAATGTGCAGCCCTCAAAATCTCGGATATACTGTTTGCTTTGGTTAAAAATATATTTAAAACTAGCGATGTTTTCTTCTTTGAAAGTCAGCTTTACTATACGTACCAGCATTTATATGAAGTTTATAGTGATAGTATCTCTATAATCTAACCCTAAGAGGGTCGAGGCCCCACCTACGGTGTTTAGATCACTTTTATAAATGGCCAACTCAATATAATCTGACGAATTAAAAATGGCCAATTTATCTCCGGCACCTTTACGTTTGCTCTTTTTAAGGTCAAAATTTATGATATCACTATAGGTATTGTGTATCTGACGTATTTTTGTGGTACGGGCGTTGAGTTCAAAATCTCGTCCCTTTCTATAGGCCTCAAAGAAGTTTTTATGTATGTTGGTCACTACATTGCCATAATTATCAATATAAATTACGCTTCCTATTATTTTATTACCATTGTCGGTAACGGTAGGCGCAAAACCCCGTAGGTCTTTTAGCCCGTCGAAAGGTTTTCCTACGACTTCAAGGGTGCCGCCTCTTGCTATGTGACAGGCAACCTTTACAAAGACGTCCATTACAGGGAAAGATCCGTGAATAGGATTGGGAATATTAATTTCAATTATTTTTTCAGGTTTGATTTCTGAGCTTATCAACCCAATTACCCCATTGTTGGCACTAATAAAATAATGGCCATCTACCAAGACCGCAATATGCTGATTTTCAGGAGTAGGTTCTGAATCTACCCCGACAATATGAATAGTACCTTCTGGGAAACTTTTATAAGAGTTCTCTAAGATATAGGCACATTCCTGAATATTGAACGGACTTATTCGATGTGAGATGTCAACAATTTTGGCATCGGAAATCTCTTTGTAAATACTGCCTTTTAAGGCGCCTACAAAGTGATCTTTCTGTCCGAAATCGGTGGTTAACGTAATAATTGACATGAAGCAATGTTGATATGTTTTTTCGTATACAAACTGAAATTTTACTTAAGTTTGTAGTACAAAATTATAACAAAAAAACAGCCAAGCGAAATTATTCTTCACTGGCTTTAATTTTAATACTACAATTTTTTGAACGAACTTATTCTTGAACTTACGGAGATTAGTCCACGAGAATTTTTTGGACGGCATAATGAGAACATAGACTTCATAAAAAAGCATTTTCCCAAACTGAAAATTGTGGCCAGGGGAAATAAAATAAAGGTTTATGGTGACGAGGAGTTGTTAGAAGAATTCGATAAGCGCTTTACGATGCTCATCGCTCATTTCACAAAGTATAATACATTGGATGAGAACGCAATAGAACAGGTGCTTAGCAGTAATGGGACCACTGACTATGAGACGCAAAAAAATAGCAGGGAAACCTTGGTAAACGGGGTTAATGGACGATTGATAAAAGCCCGGACTGCTAACCAGCGAAAGATGGTCGATGCAGCAAAGAAGAATGATATGATTTTTGCTATTGGCCCTGCCGGAACAGGAAAAACATATACTGGAGTGGCACTGGCGGTCAAAGCATTGAAAGAAAAACAGGTAAAAAGAATTATCTTGACAAGGCCAGCGGTAGAGGCAGGAGAAAATCTTGGGTTTTTACCGGGTGACCTAAAAGAAAAATTGGATCCGTATATGCAACCCTTATACGATGCATTACGAGATATGATACCCAAGGAAAAATTGGCGTTTTATATTGAAAATGGCACCATACAAATTGCACCTTTGGCATTTATGCGTGGGCGTACCCTGGATCATGCCTTTGTAATATTAGATGAAGCGCAGAACACCACCCATGCCCAAATGAAAATGTTCTTGACCCGAATGGGTAAGAATGCCAAGTTTTTGATTACCGGAGACCCAGGCCAGATCGATCTTCCGAGAAGGGTGACTTCAGGACTTAAAGAGGCCGTTCTCATGCTTCAGAATACAGAGGGCATTGAAATTATTCATCTTGACGATAAGGATATCATACGTCATAAATTGGTCAAAAAAGTTATAACTGCGTATAAAAGCATAGAACATCAGAGTTAAGAATTATGGGGAACACGATTATAGATACCAATTTTAATTTTCCAGGCCAAAAAAGTATATACAAAGGAAAGGTGCGTGAGGTATATGCCCTAGAAAATGATATTTTGGTTATGGTGGCTACTGATCGACTATCGGCATTTGATGTTGTTATGCCAAAGGGAATACCGTATAAAGGGCAAATATTGAATCAAATTGCTACTAAAATGATGGCCGCTACTCAGGATATTGTTCCAAATTGGTTGACGGCGGCACCTGACCCAAATGTTGCCATAGGGCTAGCTTGTGAGCCTTTCAAGGTAGAAATGGTTATTCGCGGCTATCTCTCAGGGCATGCCGCTAGAGAGTATAAAGTAGGAAAACGAATATTGTGTGGGGTTCCCATGCCAGAGGGAATGCGTGAGAATGATAAGTTTCCTGAACCCATTATTACCCCGGCAACAAAGGCCGAACAAGGTGACCATGATGAGGATATAGCAAGAGAAGATATTTTAAAACGCGGAATAGTATCCGAGGCAGATTATAACATTCTAGAAAAATATACCCGGGCATTGTTTCAGCGTGGAACTGAAATTGCTGCGGAACGTGGTCTTATTTTAGTTGATACCAAATATGAATTTGGAAAGACCACAGATGAAAAAATTGTATTAATCGATGAGATTCACACCCCTGACTCATCACGTTATTTTTATGAAGAAGGCTATCAGAATCGGCAAGATAGGGGAGAGGTGCAAAAACAATTGTCTAAAGAATTTGTACGCCAATGGCTGATTGGTAAGGGTTTTCAGGGCTTAGAAGGGCAAACTCTTCCTGAGATGACCGATGCTTATATTCAGACCGTTTCAGAAAGGTATATTGAACTCTACGAAAATATTATAGGAGAACCTTTTGTAAAAGCCGATACTTCGAACATTCAAGAACGAATAGGAAAGAATGTTTTGGCTTATTTAAAAAGTTGATTTTCCTCACTACGTTTAACAGGCCTTCTTGAAGAGTAGGGCAAATCTTGCTAAGAGCAAGGTCGGCTAGTGGTGAAATAGGGTTTCTCTATATAGTGCTTCCTATTTGGTTTTAGGTAGTTTATTCTCACCCGTGAGTTTAATGCCCTCCTGATAGTGGGACTGACATGTTAAGCTTTGTTTCCTTTTAATGCCTCGTATACTTGCCTGATGGCAAAGGCAAGCCTACTTGACGGTAAAGGCAGGCTGGGATCGTAGTTTATCTTTAAAGCTGTTTCTTCGAAGAGCTACTTCACAATAACCATTTCAAAGTAATTTCTCGCTTCTCCTTTAATCTGTTAAGTATTCTTAAAAAAACGATTGCGGTAATATAAGCATCCCCCAAGGCAGTGTGGCGGTCTTTTTTAGTAATATCAAACTTGTCGGCCAATTCATCTAAGGTATAAATTTCTTGCTGCTGCAATAGATTCGAACGTATTCGCGTTTTTTTATAAAGTGTTGAGGTATCTAAATACCTATTTTTTAGTTTCGGGAGGCCGTTACGCCCAAGTGCCTTATTAATCATTTGTATATCGAACATAGCGTGGTGGGCAACAATGATGGCATTGCCCAAATACCCAAGAAATTGCTCAAGCGCTTCTACCTCAGAAATACGAGCTTTACTTCCTTCTTTTAAAATGCCATGAACTTTAATACTTTCTTTGGTATGCTTTTCTTGGCTGAGATACACATCAAAAATATCATTTACCAAAATCGAATTGTTCAGTAAGCTTAAAGCACCGATTGATAAAATACGATCTTCCCCATAATCGAAACCAGTAGTTTCGGTATCCAAGACTACAAAACGCACCTTACTAACATCATTCGACGACTTTTCTTTAAAGAGTGCTTCATAGGTAGTCCAATAGCCGGGTAACTCGATCTTTCTTTTGAACAACTTCATTATCCCAACATATTAGTTACTTTAAACCGTACCGTAATCAGTTCTTGAATTTCTTTTATGGTCTTAAAGGTTCGTTTTAGCTTTACCTTTTCCTCTTTATTAAGGCGGTCTAAGGCTATGAACCGGCCAGAATCGTGATGTAGAAGCCCCTGTTTGGTTCTGAATTTCAACAATGCCTTGGTCGCATAGGAGCAGGCCAAATAAAGTTCTTCATTAATAGGCTCCAAGGTCGCCATTTTTTCATAGCGTTCCCAAGTATTGCTGATCGATTTTACAGCATGTGAAAGCACTAAAATACGGGCTGCATCAATCAAGGGCATTAATGCCCTGCGTTTTAAATCGAAAAAATCTTTATGTTGGCCATCTTGCTCCACCAAGAACTGTCTGAAGAAACCTGATGGAGAAGGGTTTTGTAGTGCCCCATTGGCTAGGTGTAAAAAGAATATGGGGTATTTTTTAGTGGTTTCGAGAATGTGCTCAGAAAGTGTATCGATTAATACTGAATCTCCATAAGCGACATTATAATCAAAAAATATAGATGACATTAGCACTTCATCAGGTCCTGGGTTTATAATCCAATGCGAAACCAAATCTTTCCATTCTTGAAGGCTAAGGCACCATTTTGGGTTTGAAGCCATCATTTCGGCAGGGCAGTATTCATAGCCTATGGTATGTAATCCTTTGACAACATACTTTGCAAGCCTTAAGAAATATTTTGTCACAGCGGGTAACTGCTCCTCAGGAACATCCTCAAAAACCAAGGCATTGTCTTGATCAGTATGTAATAATTGCTCGCTACGCCCTTGGCTACCAATGGCTAACCATGCGAATTTCACAGGCGGTGGCGTTTTCATTTTTTTTAATGAAATTTCAATCACTTGTTTAATGCAGGCATCGTTGAGCTCAGAAATGATCTTGGCGGTCAGGCCCATAGGAATATTCTCGTCTAAATACCCCTGTAGCAAATGCATAATACTTTTGCGAATAGTTTTTATCTGTTTTATTTTTTTTGATCGCTTTATGGCTTTGACCAAGACGGCAGGGTTATTGCCGAGCGAAACCATAATATCATGTTTTGACAGTATGCCTACCGCCTTTGTATGTACGGTGCCGTCTTGTGTAAGACATAGATGGCTGATACTGCTTTTCATCATGGCCATTTGTGCCTGAGTAACCGTCATGGTCCTTGGGTAGGTGATCACCGGTGATGACATGATGCTTGAAGCTGGTGCATTGATGGGGTATTCTCCTGAAACAATTTTGTTTCTAAGGTCCTTGTCAGTGATAATACCAATAGGCAACTTATCTTTTAGAATAAGTAGAGAGCCTATTTGTTTTTTTGACATGATCTCAGCCACTTTTTTTACCGATGTATTTTCATCGCAGCTCACTATTTTTTTGGAGTAGCTTACAGGCTGAAGATCCAGGAGCTTTACTTCAGGATTAATGGTTTCGGTAAATTCATTTCCTAAAAGTTTTCCCTTATGACTTTTTGAATAGGGATTTCGGGTGTTAGAAGCAAAACTTTCTATCAAAAAATCACTGACTTCCTCATTGCCCTTGGCGTAGGGTCTAAAAATATCAATAGGTATAGCATAAAGTATACTTTCCTCATGTGCCTTTGCTTCTAACTTATAATTTTCATTTGCCAGCAAGGGGCGAAGACCAAAAATATCGCCTTCATCACAGATATCGATAATCTCATTATTGGTAAGCCTTCTTAGCGTTATAGCGCCCTTATGTACAATATAGAAAAAGGTATGTGGAGTTTCGTCTTCTGCAAATACAGTGCTGTTCTTCTCTTTGTAGACTATGGTGACCTGCTGCGCAAGTAATTGAAGTGCTTCTTCCTCAATTACCGTAAAAGGGGGGTAATTTTTAAGGAAATCGGCTACCCGTTCCGAAATGATATTTTTCATGTGTTTAAAATGTTGTAATGGTCAAAAATATTTCAAAATTTGAGAGCCATGGAAGCACTCCTTCCTATCGTTCTCCCATGAATTTATTCCCACTAGTGGGTTTAACCTGCCTACCGCAGGCAGGCCTGCCTGC
>JASFYU010000025.1:0-4513 GCA_045046905.1 Flavobacteriaceae bacterium
ACCAGAAACCAGAAACCAGAAACCAGAAACCAGAAACCAGAAACCAGAAACCAGAAACCAGAAACCAGAAACCAGAAACCAGAAACCAGAAACCAGAAATCAGAAACCAACAAGAATAAAATGACCATTAAAATTATAAATAAATCTACCCACGCACTACCACATTATGAGACTGAGGCTTCGGCAGGCATGGATCTTCGAGCCAATATTTCGGAATCTGTTACCTTAGAACCTTTGGCGCGAGCGATTATTAAAACAGGCTTGTTCATTGAACTTCCTATTGGTTTTGAGGCTCAGGTAAGGCCTAGGAGCGGGCTGGCAGCCAAAAAAGGAATTACGGTTCTCAATGCCCCAGGAACCATCGATGCGGATTATAGAGGTGAGATTGGTGTGATTCTTGTGAATCTTTCTAATGTGGCATTTACTATTGAAGATGGCGAACGTATCGCCCAGTTAATTATAGCCAAACATGAACGTGCCGAATGGGAGGCTGTCGTAGAATTGTCTGATACTGATCGGGGTGCCGGTGGTTTTGGAAGTACAGGGGTTAAATAAGCGCTTCATATCTAAAAGGAGATGTGCTCATGCTATTGAATTTAAAGACTAAGGGTGTTTTTATGTTAAACGAGACGCTTTATCATGAAAAAAACAATAATCATATTTATTTCTCTATTCGGACTTCTCCTAGCTTCGTTTCGGACCTATGCCCAGGATAAAAAGGAAATTGATGTCGAAGACAGTGCCGAAGTTTTTCTAGAAGAATACTCGGATCAGTTTCAGGAAAGTTTTTTCGAAGCGTTAAAACAAAAGGGTATTGAAAACTATGACAAGGCCGTCAATCTTTTATTGGAATGCAAACGTATAGACTCCGATAATAGGGTTGTGGACCATGAATTGGCGAAGGCCTACATGGGCGATAAACAATATATTTCAGCTCAGAAATACGCTATTGAAGCCTTGATTTCTGAACCCACAAACCTGTGGTATTTAGATACCTTGATGCAAATTCTTAAAAAACAGGGCAATACTATCGATGTCATAAAAGCAAGCATCCCTTTTGACAATACTAGCTTAAAGGAAAACTTGGCTTTGCTCTATTTTAGGAAAAAAAACTACGAAGATGCCTTGGCACTTTTGAAGGGGCTGAAAATCAATTCGTTCACAAAAGAATTAGCCGCCAAAATCAATGATTCTTTACAAAAAGAAAAGACGGCCAATCAGATTAGCCCCAGTACAGCTGCCAGCAATGGCTCTTCGAACCCCTTAGAAGTATACAAGTCTAAAATTGAGGAACTTATGCAAGCCGATAATCTTCCTTTGTTACAAAAAGTGTCGAAAGAGGCACTTGAACGGTATCCTTCGCAGCCTTACTTTTATTATGCCGAGGGCCATGTTCTTAACAAATTGGGCGAGCATACAGCGGCGGTTGAGATTCTAGAAAGTGCCTTGGATTATCTTTTTGATGATGTTGTCTTAGCCAATACTATATATCAAGAACTGGTAGAAGCCTATACCTTGCTACACAATACTTCCAAGGCAAATATGTATCTTCGTATGATAAAACCCGGATTTTAAAGCTATGGTAAAAGAAGTTAAAAAGCCGCTAAGGGCAATGGCTCTTAGTGCAATTTTATTGTTGGGTTTTTCATGTAAAACAATCAAAATCAGCTCTGAAGCAAGCCTTGATGCTAATATTTCTGCCAAAGCAATCATAAAAACACACTATCAGCACCAAGTAGACTTCAAGACCTTAAGTGGAAGATTAAAGATTGAGTATTCTGATGGGGAATCCTCTCAGGGAGTCTCTGTGAGTTTTCGAATGAAGAAAGATGAGGTTATTTGGATGAGTGCCCCTTTGGGGATGGTAAAGGCCTATATAACCCCTAATCGGGTTTCGTTCTACAACAAATTGCAAAATGAATATTTTGATGGCGATTTCTCCTACCTCAGTGAATTGCTGGGAACCGAATTAGATTTTGATAAGCTGCAAAACCTCTTATTAGGTCACGCTTTGTTCGATTTGAGAGCGGAAAAATACAAGGTATCTATCGCTCGAGGTAATTATGAGTTGAAACCTAAAAAATCTTTGGAACCCATAAAGGTTTTGTTTCAAATCGAACCGAGGAATTTTAAGATGGCCTCACAACAATTGTCACAGCCATTACAGAAGCGAATGTTAGATATCACGTATAAAAATTACCAGAAAATCAATAAATGGATACTACCTAAAGAGCTACTGATTGTGGCGACAGACGGTGCCGAACAAAACCAAATCGTGATTGAATATCGCAATATAGAATTTAACCAATCGCTGAGATTTCCGTATAAAATACCAAAAGGGTTTAATGAAATAGTTTTGAATTAAGATGGCATTTAAAAGCTCATATCGTCTCTATATAATCAGTGTTGTAGCACTTTTAATAGTCCAGCTATCATTTGCACAGACCAGTGAGCAAAAGGCGCTTGAAACCAAGAGGGAGCAACTTCAAAATGAAATCCGAGAAATAAATCGATTATTGTTCGCCGAAAAAAAAGAAAAAGGGAGCGTTTTGGATCAAATGCAAGCATTGGATCAAAAAATCAATGTACGGCAGCAATTGATTCGAGTGACCAATCAACAATCTAATCTATTGAATCGGCAGATAAATACCAATATTCGCAATATTTCTAGGTTGAGAAATGATTTAAAGACCTTGAAAGAGGAATATGCGAATATGATCCAAAAATCATATCAGAATAAGTCAAAACAAAGTCGATTGATGTTCTTGCTGTCTTCAGAAGATTTTTTTCAAGCTTTTAAGCGGCTGCAGTATATGAAACAATATACCGAGTTTCGAAAAAAGCAGGGTGAGCAGATTATAGAAAAGACTGAGGAGATGTCGCGACTCAATATGGATCTTAATGAGGAACGCAAGGTAAAAGAAGTGTTGATTGGTCAAAATCAAAAGGCTAAAAACCAATTGATGCGTGAGATAAAAAGTCAAAAAGACTTATTACGCTCGATTCGTAAGAATGAGAGTAAATACGCATCGGTCATTGCAAAAAAGAAGCGCGAGGCAAAAAAAATTGATCAACAGATTGAGAAATTAATACGAAATGCCATCGCTGCATCGAACAAGAAGGCCGGTAAAACGAGCAGGAGTTCAAGTAAGTTTATTTTGACCCCTGAAGCGACCCTAGTAGCCAAGAACTTTGCGGCAAACAAGGGCAAATTGATATGGCCTGTTGAAAAAGGCATTAAAAGTCAAGGTTTTGGGGTGTACAATGATGCCGTTTACCCAGGAATAAAACATCAGAGCAATGGGGTAACCATCACTACCGATGAGGGCGCAAAGGCGAGGGCTATTTTTAAAGGAGAAGTGATTGCAATTATCGCTGTACCCGGTGGCAATATGGCCGTTCAGCTAAAACACGGAAATTTTATTAGTACGTATTACAACTTATCAAAGCTGTATGTAAAAAAGGGCGATATGATTCTTGCAAAGACTGAATTGGGTGATATTTACACCAATAGATCCAGTGGGCAGACCCGTTTAAAATTCTATCTGCATCAAGATACCTCAAAGCTGAACCCTGAAGAATGGGTATATCGACTATAAACCTGAGTTCGATTTGTTGCGATTTGGTCTTTTATCCTGTGTTTAACAAGATTGTGGTCTTACACCTTTTGTTTAACTAGTGGTTTTTACTTTCCTTTTTGAACTATACAATCTTATGCCATAAACAAGGCCCGTAATTCGGTCGCCTCATTGGGTTTCATTTTTCCGGCCAGCACCAAACTCAGTTGTTTTCTGCGTAAAGCACCCTCAAAGCGCTCTTTTTCGAGTTTCGTCTCGGGCTCTAATGGTGGTACTTGGGTAGGTTTCCCTTTTTCGTCTACGGCCACAAAGGTGAAAATGGCCTCATTGGCCTTGGTGCGTTCCCCAGTAAGTCGATTCTCCATCCAAACATCAATATATACTTCCATAGAGGTATTGAAGGCACGTGAGACGGCAGCTTCTACGGTGACGACGCTTCCCAAAGGTACTACTTGATTGAACACGACATGGTTTACTGATGCCGTTACCGTAATCTGCCTACTGTGACGCCCGGCGGCAATACTGGCTGCCCGATCCATTCGCGCCAAAAGTTCGCCTCCAAAAAGATTATTGAGCGGATTGGTCTCGCTAGGGAGTACCATATCAGTCATTACGGTTCTTGAATCACTAGGATTTTTAGGCTGCATACTTCAAGTTTGGGTAAAGATACGCTCTATAAGCGCGCTGAAGACTATGCCATCGAATTTTAAGAATATGGGCGAATGTAAAATTCGAAGAGGTGTTTATTCCCACCAGTGGGCTTAACCTGCCTATGCAGGCAGGCACTCCGATGCTTGCATCGGATGTTAAAGTTTGTTCCTTTTAAGGCCTCGTGGGCTTGCATCGAGGTAGTTTACTTGCTAAAAAAATCAATAATACGTAGATAGGTGCTACATAAATCTAAAAAAATGAGAATGGGTACAGTAAAATTCTTG
>JASFYU010000026.1:0-9369 GCA_045046905.1 Flavobacteriaceae bacterium
AATAACTCAAACCGTTTGCTTCGCCTTATCAACCAATTATTGGATATTAGAAAAACAGAAAAACACAAGTTTATAGTAAAAGCATCAAAAACCAAGCTGTATACATTTTCGAACAACATCCTCAATGATTTTAGGAGGGAAGCACAAAAGCGCAATATTGATTTTAAACTATCATGCAATGACAAAGACCTATCGATTTATATCGATAGAAATTTAATGGATAAGGTCTATTTTAATCTTCTTTCCAACGCTTTTAAATTCACTCCCGATAATGGCAAAATACACATCCTGATCAAAGACCACACAACTAAAGATATGGTCTCTATCTATTTTAAGGATTCTGGTATCGGTATACCTGAAAAAGAAATCAAAAATGTTTTTCAGGTCTTTTTCAAGGGGTCAAACAATAGAAACAATGGATCGGGAGTAGGTTTACATCTGAGTAAAGAACTTGTTGAAATACACAAAGGCACTATTGAAGTACATTCTATTCATGGCGCAGAGTTTATAATATCACTATATAAGGGTAACTCACATTTTAGCAAAAATGAGATTATCGTGGAACAAGACTTGATCAGTAGCGATGTCATCGATCTTGCCGCGGATTATCAAGAAACCGACATCTATTCGGAACAAGAAACAGACCCCAATAAAGAAAAGTATTCCATTTTAATCATCGAGGATAACAAGGATCTTACCCAATTTCTCAAAAGTAAACTTAGGGCCGAATATGAAATATACCTATCCGACGGTAAGGATGCCATCGAAAAAGCCTTTGAAATTATTCCCGATATAATCCTATGCGACATAAACCTGCCCGAGTTGAACGGATTTGAAATCTGTGAGAGGTTGAAAAAAGATTTAAGGACCTCGCATATACCCACTATTATCCTAACCGCAATGAGTGATAAAGAATCTTATCTTCGAGGCTTTGAAGCGGGTGCCGATCTATATCTGACCAAACCCTTTAGTTACGCCATTTTAATACAATCGATAAAGTCATTATTATACAATAGGGAAAGCCTAAGATTTTATTATACAAATAACATACATAAAATAGAAGAATCAGGCACATTCGGAAACCTAGAACAACAATTTATAAGCCAATTAAATACCCTTATAACAAAGAATATCGATAAAGACGATTACTCAATAGAAGATTTAGCGGTTGAATTACATATTTCAAGATCACAATTGTACAGAAAAGTAAAGGCCATGTTGGGTATAAGTATTAGCGACTATGTAATTCGGTTCAAATTAGAGAACGCCAAATCGATGATAGTGAATACAACGCTGAGCATCTCAGAAATAGCATATAAGAACGGCTTTTCTTCGCCAAACTATTTCTCTACGGCTTTTAAAAATAAGTACGGAGAATCACCCCTGACCTATAGAAAATCTGTTTAGCCGGCATTTAATTTTACAGACAACTAGAAGTCAATACGCTCATGCCAGGCCCAGCTTGCCATCAAACAGGCCGGCCTGACAGCGAGATAGACCGATCAACCCACTAGTAGGACAATATATTGCCCGAATTTTGAATATTTATGCGACCTGAGTATACATTCAATATCAAAACCTCATGGGTGTTTTTTATAAATTATTCATTATTAATGTCTTACAGATACAAGGCGGCTATTCAACAAAATCATATGAATTTGCTTCACTATTAAAATTAGTAATACACGGTAATAAATACATTAGCAGGAAAGAGCATCCTATGAAAAGAGAAAAACAACTTAATTCAAACATCCTTAAGTTAAAACCTCTTTTGTTCTATGTGCTAATAGTTCTTTTTCTTACCCAATGTAGACAGGGGGAGCATTTGCCGTCAGGCGACCATGATAATGGCGGACTTGTATTGCCCGGTGATTTTGAAGCGCTCGTAGTTATAGATAGCTTAAAAGGCCGTGCAAGACATCTTAGCGTCAACACCAACGGAGACATCTACGTGAAATTAAGATTCGCTGATTCCATCGGCGGAAATGCGGCATTGCGAGATACCAATGGTGACGGGAAAGCCGATATCATTAAAATCTTTGATGATTATATAGATAAAAGCAGCTATGGCACCGAAATGAAGGTACATAACGGCTATCTTTATTTTAGTTCAGTAACCCGAATTTTTCGACAGAAGCTCACGAATCACTTGGTTCCCGATACCGAAATGGAACTGATTTTAACCGATACCCAACGGCCAAGACAACACGATACCAAACCTATAGCCTTCGATAATGAAGGCCATTTGTACACCATATTCGGCGCTCCTTCAGATGCCTGCCAAGTAGACGATCGCTCACCGCTATCCCCCGGAATGTACCCCTGCCCAATACTTGAAAAAAGGGCTGGTATATGGCGTTTCGACGCCAATAAAAAAGGACAATTTCAAGAAGACGGGAAAAAATTCGCAACCGGCCTTCGCAGTGTCGTAGGTCTTCAGTGGAACAATGAAGACAATAACTTGTTCGCCGTTCTACACGGAAGAGATTATTTACACAATACCTGGCCTCAACAATTCAGTGTTTGGGAAGGGGCGGTATTGCCCTCAGAGGTGCTTTTAAAATTGGAAGAAGGTGCCAATGCCGGTTGGCCCTATCACTACTACGACCAAATAAAGGGAAAATATTTTCTTAATCCGGAATATGGGGGAGATGGAATAAAACAAGGTGATGTCAGTAAATTGGCAGAACCTTCCGTTAGCTTTCCCGGGCACTTCGCCCCTAATGACCTTTTATTCTATACGGGAGATCAGTTTCCTGAACGCTATAAAAATGGTGCATTCATAGCTTTTCACGGTTCAACAAGTAGCGACCCCTATCCACAAACCGGATATTTCATTGGTTTTGTGCCCATGAAAAACGGAGCCCCTTCAGGCCCATGGGAAGTATTTGCCGATGGATTTGCCGGGGTCGATACGATTGCCAGTACCAGTGATGCAAAATATCGCCCAATGGGACTTGCAATGGGGCCTGATGGTTCATTATACGTATCAGACTCTAAAAAAGGGAAGATTTGGAGAATACTATATAAAGGGGATAGAGAAAAATTCGGAAAAGCTCAACTATCAGCAATGGAAAAGAGGAAAATGACCGCACCGAACATCAAAACCCCAGACGAAATAAAGGATATACTTGTGCCAGAGGGCATGGAACATACCGAAGGAAAAGAAATAACCGAAGCGGCCCAACTCTTTAATACCTTTTGTTCGGTATGCCACCAGAGAAACGGGCTGGGCAATTCCCGATTTCCTCCCTTAAATGGCACCCAGTGGGTATTGGGCGATAAAGCGACTTTGATAAACGTTATATTGAACGGTTTACGAGGCGAGATTACAGTGAAAGGAAAATCATATACCAATACAATGCCGAAGTTGAGTATGTTAGAAAACAAGGAAATTGCGGATATTTTAACCTATATAAGACAAAATTTTGGTAATACCGCAAGTACGGTCACCATTGAAGAGGTCGCAAAAGTAAGAAAGGCCAACGAATAGTAAAAAAACCTCCGAATTAGGATACTTTGTACCTAGATTTCTGTATATCAATATGCAATTCGTATTTTTATTGTTCACATTTATTTTAATACTATGTTTAGACACCATTTTTTTCACAAGCCTCTTTTAATAATTCTAAATATGCTTTTTATTATGGTAGGATGTAAAAACAAAACCCCTGAAGATCATCAAGAAAAAGCATCCCCAAAATTATATCAAAGTACAATTTTCACTAAGCCTGCCGGCTTTCCGGACGGGATTGAAGGCCCTGCCGTAGATGCAGAAGGTACTTTGTACGCCGTTAATTATCAAAAAACCGGTACTATTGGGCAAGTCTCAAGTGACGGAGAGGCTTCTTTATTTGTCACCCTCCCTGAAGGGAGCATCGGTAACGGTATACGCTTCAATAGCAAGGGAGACATGCTCATTGCAGATTATACAAAACACAACATTCTAAAAGTCGATATGACCACAAAGGAAATAAGTGTTTATGCCCATAATGATACAATGAACCAACCCAATGATATTGCCATTTCGGATACCGATATACTTTTTGCCAGTGACCCGGATTGGAAGAATGGCAAGGGGCAGATATGGCGGATTGATACCGCCGGAAAATTCACCTTACTAGAAGGCAATATGGGCACCACGAACGGAATAGAGGTAAGCCCTGATAATAAAACATTGTATGTTAATGAATCAGTACAACGCAACGTATGGGCCTATGACCTTTCGCCAGAGGGCGATATCAGTAATAAGCGTTTACTTATAAAGTTCGACGATTTTGGTATGGACGGTATGCGCACCGACAATCAGGGTAATTTATATATTACAAGACACGGCAAGGGAACCGTTGTAAAAGTCTCTCCCCAAGGAAAAATTCTACAAGAAATAACGCTTAGCGGAAAAACACCATCTAATATCGCCTTCGGTGGAGAAAAAGGGAATATCGCTTTTTTGACCTTACAGGATAATGGCAATATCGAGACCTTTACAGTAGAACATCCTGGAAGGGCCTTTCAAATGAAAAAACAATAAAACACCTCGATGAAGCGCACTAAACAAGATCTATTATTCGTAATTATTCTATCCCTATTCTGTTCGACGTCGGGCGTGGCGCAGGAATACGACCTACTCATTAAGGGAGGCACCGTGATTGATGCTAAAAATGACAGAAAAAGTATTATGGACCTTGCCATTTTAGACGGTAAAATCGCCAAGATCGAAACCAATATTCCTAAAAGGCAGGCCAAAATGGTCATAAACGCCAAAGGCCTGTTGGTAAGTCCGGGTCTTATCGATCTTCACGGGCATGTTTTTTCGGGTACTGACGAAAACGGAATGTACAGCAATGGAAGGCACAGCGTTTCCCCTGATGGGTTTACACTCAGAAATGGGGTTACTACCATTGTGGATGCAGGTAGTTCTGGTTGGCGGAATTTTCACATCTTCAAAAAACAGATCATTGACAATTCTAAAACACGTGTGTTAGCCTTTCTGAATATCGTTGGTGCCGGAATGAGGGGCGGTGTTTTTGAACAAGACAGTAATGATATGGATTCCAAATTAACCGCAATGACCGTAAAAAGGTATCCCCAATTAATTGTGGGCGTAAAATTGGCCCATTTCGTAGGACATGAATGGGAACCCACCGATAAGGCCGTTGCCGCAGGCACTCAAGCCAATGTTCCGGTAATGGTAGATTTTGGGGGAAGCAAGCCAGCGCTTTCTCTTGAAACGCTGTTTATGGAAAAATTAAGACCGGGAGATATCTTCACACATGTTTATGCATCACTTGGCAGTAGGGGCCGGCTCGTGAACGAACAAGGTAAGGTAGAGCCTTTTGCATTCGCCGCACAAAAAAGGGGGATTGTATTTGATGTAGGGCATGGCGGAGGAAGTTTTGCATTCGAACAAGCGATACCTGCCATGAAACAAGGCTTTAAACCAAACTCGATAAGCACCGATCTACACATTGGCAGTATGAACAGAGGCATGAAAGACCTTCTAAACACCATGTCTAAATTCATCAATATGAACATGTCGCTGAATGACGTTATAGAAAGCGTCACATGGAATCCGGCACAGTATATTAAACGAACCGACCTAGGTCATTTATCGATAGGGGCAATAGCGGATATTGCCATACTGAAACTAAAAAAAGGAGACTTTGGCTTTGTAGATACCAAAGGCATAAAGATCAAAGGCAGCCAAAAACTTGAATGCGAATTAACTATAAAAGATGGCAATGTAGTCTATGACCTCAACGGACTGTCAAGTACGGAATGGGGCAAATAGCCTAAAACCAAATACATAAAAAAATTACTACCTTCAAACCATCATAACTATTCGGCCTAATTACAATAAATTTAACCCATAAAAAACGATACTAATGAATCGAAGAGAAATAATAAAGCAACTGAGTGTTGTTCCTATAGCTGGCAGTTTGTTGGCCAGTGAATCGGTATTTGGTAATTCGCTTGGCAAACCCCAAGCTTTTGTCGCCGGGCCTTCCTTAGCAGGAAAAAACATCTACGATTCTATTGGGGTCGAGACCATCATTAACTGTCGTGGTACGTTCACCATTCTAGGGGGATCTACCGAACGCCCAGAAGTATTAGAGGCCATGCACGACGCCACGGGCTACTTTGTACAATATGATGAACTCGCTTATGGCATTGGCCAACGCCTCGCAGATGTGACAAAGGCCGATTGGGGCATGGTATCGGCCGGTTGTGCTGCAGGTATGAAGCATGTAACCGCAGCCTGCGTAACAGGAGGAAATCCTGAGAAACTCATCAGGATTCCCAATCTAGAAGGTTTGGAAAAGACCGAGGTCATCATTCCCCGTAGTTCTAGAAACGTCTATGACCATGCCATACGAAACATTGGTGTCGAAATCATAATGGTAGACACGCCTGAAGAATTAGAATCGGCCATCAATTCCAAAACCGCGATGATCTATATCATGACCGGCAGGGATAATGAAACCGGAAAGCCGTTATCATTAGAGGTGATCAGTAAAATTGCCAAACCCAAGAACATACCCGTACTAGTAGATGCCGCCGCAGAGAATTTAAGCATTCCTTGTGTACATTTAGAAAGAGGTGCTACGGTAGTCGCATATAGCGGTGGAAAAGCAATCTGCGGTCCACAATGCGCCGGCCTGTTATTAGGTGATAAAGATTTGCTCATGGCTGCATGGCAAGCGAGTTCTCCACACCATGGCCCCGGTCGAGACAACAAGGTAGGCAAAGAAGAAATGCTCGGCATGTTGGCCGCCGTCGAAGCATGGGAAACAAGGGACCATGAGAAAGAGTGGAACACATGGCTTTCATGGCTAGACGAAATAGGCACAAAAGTAACAAAGGTCAAAGGTGTAACTACCGAGGTGAAATTGCCGAAAGGGCTCGATAACCGTACTCCTAGAATGCAGATAAGCTGGGATCCTAAGAAATTACATATTACTGCCGAGGAAATAGCCGAAGATTTAGCCCGAAATAAACCAAGAATCGCCATTGGTGTACACAGTAGTGAAAAAATGACTTCATTATCGATTACTCCCAGTCAAATGCGCCCCGGCAATGCTAAAGTAGTCGCTAATAGGCTCTATGAAATTCTCTCGAAGAAACGAAAGCCCCAGTCAGACAAGATGAAGCCCGCAAGTTTTAATATTACAGGGCATTGGGACCTTGAGGTAGCATTCCTCACGAGCAAGAGCACACATAAACTCTTTTTAGAGCAAGACGGAAATTGGATCAAAGGCACCCACACCAGTGATTTTTCTACTCAAGAAATCTTTGGTATGATCGAAGGTGACGAGGTGAAACTCCGCAGTCATTATCGGGCTCCCGGGGACTCTATAAACTATTGGTTTTCCGCCAAAGCTTCCGAGGACAAGCTTGCCGTAGGCTCTATTTTTCTAGGAGAATATCTTACCGCCAAATTCACCGCTAAGCGTTCCACCTATAAAAACGAACAAAAGAAAATCGTTATTCCCGGTGGCCCTCCACTGGCAACATAAGAACTATAAAGAAGTGCCGCATTTATAAAAATGCAGAATTAAGTCAATATAGTCCTTGAACACGTTTAATTTAAAAATAGAGAAAATGGAAAACAAAACAACAAGAAGATCATCGTTTAAAAAAATAGGAATGGGATTAGCCGCGATTTTTGGGGCCGGTACTGCCGCAAAAGCCATGGCAAGTTCTTCTAAACCCCAAAAGGAAGTCGTAGGAGATATTATTATGGATCAAAAAATACCACTCTTTTCAGGTGGCGTAAAACATGGCAACACTCTGTATATTGCCGGTAAGGGAGCGCATGTAGAGCCTTATGAGATCAAAGCACATACCGAAATAGTATTGCAGGAACTTGAAAAAGAATTAATAAAACATGGTTCCTCAATGGACAAGGTGCTGAAAGTAAATGTATATTTGGCCGACCTCGGGGATTACAAAGGTATGAACGAGGTGTTTAGAGGACGTTTCGGCAAAAATCCACCGGTAAGAACTACAGTGGCTACCTACGGAGGTGTACCAGGAAATTCATTGGTAGAGATGGACTGTATAGCGGCCGTGGACTAAGCGAATATAAAAGACCATGAACTCGTTTAAACGTTTTGTGTTTAATCGAGTTCATTTTAGAATTCTTGTATATCAACAAGCTCGACCCAAGCCTACCTGAGGGCGAGGCAGGGGTATGAGCTATGCTTCCGAAAAAACATTTTTTATTCCGATGGCTATCGGAACAAGGCAAGTCCCTCCATAGGCGGGCATCCGGGAATTAACCCCTCAATGAGGGATTGAAAAAGTAGCACTTATTTAAAAAAATCAGAACAATGAAACCTAGCTTAACCTTATTTTCAAGTCTTTTTATAGGCCTTTTTATAATATGCAACACCTATTCACAAACCATTCCGAAAGAAGAACTGGTTTTTTTGACCTCACAATGGCAGGGGGAGCGTTTTGATGATGGTCGCCCCAAAATTCCGGAAGGCCTACTAGAAAGAGCAAAAAAGATCGGTATCGATGATGCGTGGACCGTTTTGAAAAACGAGGGATATACCAACCAATTTGAAGGAAATTGGAAAATGGTACATGACAATGTTCCCGTTGTTGGGCGCGCCCTTACGGCCATGTTTATGCCAAGCCGCCCCGATGTCGAAAAAAATATCAAAGAAAGAGGAATTGGTTCTCGAGGCAGAAAGGGAAATACCAATTCATGGCCGATAGAAATGCTTACCAAAGGAGATGTATATGTCGCCGATGGCTTCGGAAAAATAGATGCAGGAACACTTATGGGTGCTACCTTGGCTACCTCAATCTATAGTAAATCGGAAAACGGCGTCGTTTTTAACGGTAGTTCTAGAGATTTAAAATCCATAAAAGAAATAGACGGCTTTAACGCCTTTGTTCGTGATTTTCATCCTTCCTTCCTCGAAGATATGGTCGTAATGGGCCTCAATGTGCCTATTCGAATGGGCAATGCCATCGTCTTACCCGGAGATTTGGTAATCGCTATGGAGGAGGGTGTGCTATTTGTTCCGGCACATTTGGCCGAGCAGGTCGTAAGTACCGCGGAATTTGTAGGATTAAAAGATCTTTTTGGTTTTGAAGCCATAAAATCAAAACGCTATTCCACAGGAGAGATCGACAGTCAATGGTCTACTCAGATTAAAAAGGATTTTTTAAAATGGCTCGCTAAAAACCCAAAACTCGGGAGCATGAGCAGCGAACAGCTCGACAAGGTTTTGAGTAAAAGAACATGGTAACACTCTTATAACCTGAGTTCGACCTAAGATTTGTTTACAGTTTAGATGCTTTTTTATTCAATTCGAAGCTGAATTTTAGAAAGACTAACGGGTTAATTTGATA
>JASFYU010000027.1:0-8336 GCA_045046905.1 Flavobacteriaceae bacterium
GCTTTTGGAGATTTGACCGGAGTACCAGCAGACCTTGCCGATGGAGATGATGATACCACCTATGCCGCAGGAACAGGACTTGACTTGGCCGGAACAACTTTTAGCGTAGACAATACAGATATTGCTCCAGAGTGGGCCAATATTACAGGTGTACCCGCAAACCTAGATACCGACTCGACTGATGATTTTAGCGGTGCCTTCGGAGATTTAACCGGAGTGCCTGCAGACCTTGCCGATGGAGATGATGATACCACCTATGCCGCAGGAACAGGACTTGATTTAACCGGAACCACATTTAGCGTAGATAATACAGATATTGCTCCAGAGTGGGCCAATATTACAGGAGTACCTGCAAACCTAGATACCGATTCAACGGATGACTTTAGTGGTGCCTTTGGAGATTTGACCGGAGTACCTGTTAATCTTGACACCGACTCAACAGATGACTTTAATATCACTTTTGCAGTAGCGACAGGGAATTTAACTATAACCGACTCCAATGGGTCATTGTCGGTACCTTTGACAAGTCTCGATTCTGAACTAACTCAAGTCGTTACTACAGGACACACCATTGCAACACATACAAGCGTTAGTGGAACTTTGACCAACATATTGGAAACCACAACAACATTGTCTCAAAACACCTCAACAGGAGTAATTACTTATACTAATGAGAATAGCGCTACTCAAACCGCAAATACGGTAGGTGTAGAGACAAACAATGATATTTCTGTGGGTACCAATGGTGGTGCTCTTTATGTGAGTCCAATCAAGGCTTTTGGAAAAATCGGTTCTAGTGGAAGTGTCACAAGAGCTACTTCTGGTATAACTGTTACTAAACTATCTGGAAATGGTCATTACAGGGTAAATCTTCCTTCAGGAATGGTTTCTGACGACAATTATATCATACAACTTACTCAACCAGGAAGAGGAGGAGCCGGTAATGATGATCCCGGTATTTCGTATTCAAATCAAACTTTAACTGGTTTTGACGTTATTATTGGTGATAATGACAATGGCGGCACGGATAGGAGTCGTTTTAACTCTGATTTTATGTTTACCGTATTGGACTTATAAGTGAAATCATGAGAAAAAACAATTTTTTACTGCTACTAACCGCTGTGGTTATCTGCATAGCCAAAGCTACATCTCAGGTTCCAATTGCAGAAGAACTTGTAGGCATACATACGGTTACCACATCTCAAATTACTGGCCCTATCACAGGAACATTTCTATTTAATTCAGACATCAACAGCATCTATGGATATAATGGATCAGATTGGGAAAGTGTAAAACCACAGGGCGATGAAACTAAAATAATTGCTACTGATAATGTAAGCATTACGGGTTCAGGCACTACGGCAGACCCCTATATAGTTCGTTCCATAAAACCCACTTTAATTAAAAACAATGATGGTACATACACCTTTTCAAATGGTGTTGACCCTGATGTTATTATTGCGAGTAGTGGTGGTGGAAATGTACCTCTTGTAACACAGTCGAATGCAAATGGTAGTTGCAACAATGAATTCCAAACTAATAAGACTAGAGATGTTATTATTCAGGGAGATTATTTTGATGGAGGCTCCGTGGTAACCATCCCTGGCCAAATTATAAATTCGATAACAATAAACAGCACAACTCAAATTACAACCAATATCACTGCCGGAAATTCTACGGTTGATTTTGACATACAAGTAACTACGAATGTAGGCACAGGAACCTTATCAAATGGCTTTGGTATAAAAGGTACATTAACAACACATGCCTATTCCAATGGAGAAATTACAATTACCCGTCAAATGTCGTATTCATCAGGAACGCTACAAAGAACAGCTGAATCAGGCTGGAACACGCAAGGCTATTCTACGCTTTATGGAATACCTGCTAGCAAAGAGGGGTATCTCAATTTTACCTCTGGCCCCAACAATAGGTACCGAATGATAGGGCTAGATAACAATCCGGCTCCAGGAATATCCTATTCTACTATTGATTATGCCTTTTACCTCGCTGCGAACTCCCAGGTGTATATTTATGAAAATGGGAGCGGCAAAGGAAGTAAATCCACCTATGTTTCCGGAGATAAATTTGAAATTAATATAGATTGTGATGGTAAGGTGACCTACCTCAAGAACAGAGCTGTACTATACACCTCTACAACAAAAGCAACAAACACATTATATTTTGATTCTTGTTTTTATAATTCTCCTAACAACGGCATCTCTAATATATCAATTACCTATTAAATATTATGAAGAAACGTTCTATCCATATTATCATTTCTTTTAGTACAGCACTGCTATTTATGTGTGCTTCACTAAAGGCTCAAATTGATGGCAATCTATTATTAGGTCTTAACAATGTTTCTACAACAGATATGAATGCTATATCAAATCCTATTCAAGGATCATTATTATATAACACAAGCGAGAAAAGCGTATTTCAATATAACGGAAGTACTTGGGAAGCCGTTGGTAAAGCACCAAATTCCTGGTCTAAGACAGGAAATACAGGGACATCATCCTCAACAAACTTTATTGGCACAACTGATGCACAAGATTTTGTTTTACGCTCCAATAACATAGAAAAACTCAGATTGGTTCAAGATCGTAGACAAATCTTAATAAATCAGGCAAGCTCCTACAATAATCATCCACTAGTGATTAAAGCGAATGGGGTTGACATAATGGCTTTTCAAAATAATTCAGGCACAACAAAATGGCATTGGAACATACTTGGTAATGGTCTGAATTTTGTAGAAACTGGAGTCTCAGATTATAGATTATTTCTTAAATATGGAGGGGGAGTCGGAATAAACACCAATAATCCTACAGAACAATTAGATGTAAACGGCAGGCTTAGGCTAAGAGATATTCCTATAGGTACAGACAGTGACAAACTACTTTCTACAGACACAAACGGAAACATAAAAAAAATAGACCAACCCTTAAAAAATAAATCTTATGTGCAAGTTTACAAGACTAATAGATCCTTTGGAAGTGGAAATGCAATAGTATTAAATCTATTTCCCCAAGTCACTATTCAAGCCGGTAAAAAGGTGAAAATAGACCTTTACGTTCCCACACGTGATACTACAAATAGTTGGGGAGGACTTTATGTAAATATAAATGTAAAAGTAAATGGCACTTGGTATAATTTGGGCAATACAGGCTATGATGGTGGTGTTATGAACAACAGTGCTACTTCGATACATGCGTTAAATCATGAAATGCTGTTAGACTTTATTACCAACCTCAGCCTACCAGTAGACCAGTCCTATACCCTACAGTTTGAATTAACGGCCAGATCATATAACGGCACCACTTATGTGAATCAAAGCCATGATATTAATAAAACAGGAAATAATTTAGGTTCGAGAGGCGCACTGCAAACTTGGGCGTCAAATCAAAATTACTGCCATATTATAATTGTAGAAACAGATATTTAAGGTGAAAATTAGAGTGCTAATGATACATAAGCTAAAAATAACGGTACTTCTTTTTTTCCTCTTGCTTTGAAAATATATACTGCCAAACACAGTGTATCTAATAGTGAAATGAATGGCATAACAGACCCTTTCAAGGGTAGTTTACTATACAATATCGATAAAAAATTAATATACTTTTACGCTGGAACGCTATGGAAAAAATTAAAATCCGATGGTCATGAAACAAAAATTATAGCAGGAAGCAATTTAATAATCAGCGGAAATGGAACCGATTAATCGCCCTATACTATTGAATAATGAATAAATTAACTCTACCTCCTTTATCGATTACTTTTTTCATCTTGGTAATATACCAGATAAGCGCTCAAGTACCTGAAAATGATGAGTTAGTGGCACTACATATTGTCAGTACTTCTGAAATGAATACGATTATATCGCCGATACAAGGCTCCTTGATTTTCAATTCGGATGATAATGAGGTATATCAATTTAACGGAACGCTGCGGGATAGGATTTCAAGTACCGGAAATGAAATAATAATTATTGAAGGCGATGATATAGCCATTACCGATATGAGTACAACACTGGACCCTTATATCATTAATTACAGCCCCACCACACCTACTATTGACCAACCCGTTACTGATTGTTCTGGGGGTGCGCAGGCCACTTCTGGCATCAATTTAAACTCAACAACAAACGGTATTTATTGTATCGATGACACCGATACAGGGCCAAACTCTCCATATTTAACCTATTGTGATATGAATACCGATGGGGACGGTTGGGCCAGAATTGTACGAACAACAAGCAACAACTACCATATCGGTAATGGGTACAGTCAGGTGGGTGTAGGATACAAAGGTAATAACGCTGGAACATATGAAATTTTCGTCAAATAAAAACAATAATCATGAATAGTAGGTTACGCTTATTTTTATTGATTATACATACAGCAGTTGTGGCCCAAGAGGCCGTTCATAACTTTGGAAACCTCCAAATGCACAGCGGTGTATCAGTAGGTTTTCATATGGATCTAATCAATGACGGCTCCTTTGACCAAAATTTAGGTCTGGCAGGCTTCTACGGAGAAAATACCTCGATTAAAATTTCGGGCGCGTTCAGTCCAATATTTTATGATACCGAAATAGTAGTAGACAAAGGCCTATTCCTCGATACATCAATCGGAGTTTTAAACAATAGCAATTTAATTTCAGGCGATATCATTACCCCAAGAAACCATACCTCCGTTTTTACCAATTTTATAAATGACGCCTTTTATGTTGGTGAAAATGATGTTTCACTGGTAGACGGTTATGCCGCCATGACCAATAAACATACATTCACGTTTCCTGTTGGTGATAATCATAGGTTACGGCCCTTGAGCATCAACTCGACAGCAATAAGCCCCTTTGTAAAATGCGCGTATTTCTATGAAAACCCGAACACCATATCAATAAACGGAAAAAACTACCAAATAAATAAAAAAACTTCAAAATATCTTACGGTCAGCGCAATGGAATTTTGGCATTTACAGGGCGATGTTCCCTCATCGATAACCCTAAGCTGGGATGAATGGAGCAATATCGGTGTTTTCGCCAAATACATAAGCGATATTAAAGTTGTAGGCTGGCACAAAGAACAAAAAAAATGGATCAATTTGGGTAATGTCAATGTTCAAGGCGAAATGACTTTTGGATCGGTTACTTCAGAAGTATTTGTACCCAATGAATACGAAATCATCACTCTTGGCGGTAATGACGACAAACTAGAGGCGTATTCGACTATTGAACTTGACAACTACTTCATGACACCCAATGGCGATGGTCGAAATGATTTCTTAGTTCTTGAGGGAATTGAAAAATCACCAAATAATTCTATTCAAATTTTTAATCGGTATGGTGTTTTAGTCTACTCAAAAACAAATTATCAAAACGAATTTAAAGGAATCTCAAATAAAAGCTCGGTAATTGATAAGGGTTCGGGTCTGGCGTCTGGAATATATTTTTATATCCTTACCATGAATGACCTTAGACTAAAGCATCAGGGGTATTTATATATATCTTCTAACCAAAAGAATTAGACCCCTCATGACATTTTATCTCTTCAAACTACCATCACTACAGTTCTAAAATACTTAGGACTAAAAATTAATTGATTAATTTTAATGTGATTAAACCTTCTAGAGGCTTAATTTTGTATTTATTTAAAATAGCATATCTGTTTCTAAAACGGCGATGACATACAGCAACTAAGTTCATTGGTGTTTTAAAATGATTGCTTGGCTTAATCGTCTATTAAAAACTATTAACGGTATTTTTGATATAGCGTATTCGATAAGTAACAACGCAAATAAAACTACATAAACATGAAGAGAAGATCGTTTATTAAAAAAAGTAGTGTTTCGGGTCTTGCACTTGGTATTATGCCTTGTTTTTCTTTTTCCGAAACAACTGAATATTCAACTCTTGAGCTTATGGGAAAAGAGGATATTAAACTTTATGGCAAGGGAATCAACCTAAGAAAAGAGGCCCATGATGCTTTCTTGAAAATGAAAAAAGCGGCATATAGTGATGGTATCGATATTAAAATAGTTTCAAGCTATCGAAATTTCGAACGTCAGGAACTCATTTGGGATAGAAAATATCAAAAGTACACCGAAGAAGACGGCCTCATGCCCTTGGAGGCAATAGACAAAATCATAGAATATTCGACTATTCCAGGCACCAGCAGACATCATTGGGGTACAGACATTGATATCATAGACGGATATCGCAAAACAGAAGGCAGTGTTCTTATGCCCTCAAAGTTCGAAGCTGGCGGTCCTTTTGAGGATTTAAAAAAATGGATGGACGAAAACTCCAAGAAACATAACTTTCATCTGGTGTATACAAATGAACCCAAAAGAAGAGGCTTCAAATACGAGCCTTGGCATTATACTTATGCCCCTATATCGATTCCTATGCTGACCGCATATAGAAGAAAGAATATTCTGATATTGTTGCAACAAGAGACTTTTTTGGGTTGCGAACACTTTACTAACGGGTTTATCAAGACCTACATCCGTAACAACATTTTAGATATAAACAGGGCACTTATCTAAGCCTTTTGTATCTTAAAACCTAGAAAGAACACTAACAGTCATGAGAAGAGGTAGTTGGAAAATCCGCATATTTATGGGCTTGGCCATTGTGGCCTTTGCTTTCATTCAACGTTGTAACAATAAAGAAAAAAACCTTTATACAGGTAGAACACAGGTAATTAACATGTCGACCGACCAAGAAATAGCCATTGGTCTTCAAAGTGCCCCGGAGATAGCGCAACAGTATGGAGGGCTATACCCTGATGAACGTATGCAATCATATGTTGATGCTGTCGGAAATAAATTGGTCAATAATAGTATTGCTAGAGAAACACCATATAAATATGATTTTCACCTACTGGCCGACGACCGAACCATTAATGCCTTCGCACTTCCTGGAGGGCCTGTTTTTATAACGTATGCACTATTCAAACAACTCAATGAAGCACAACTTGCTGGTGTTATTGGTCACGAAATTGGTCATGTAATCGGGCGACATTCCGCCGAACGTATTGCGGAAAGTAGTTTTTGGCAAACAATCTCAATGGGAGCCACTGTCGGCGTAGATGCGGGTAGCATTGTAGGAAGTATAGGCCAAAATACCCTCTTAAAAAACGGTCGCGAAGACGAATTGGAAAGTGATGAACTTGGTGTTCTGTTTATGATCCAGTCTGGTTATGATCCGAACGAAATGATAAAGGTCATGGAAATTTTAAAAACTGCTGCCGGACCCAATCGAGCTCCTGAATTCCAAAACACACATCCTGACCCAGAAAACCGGATCGAAAAAATAAAGGAAGCCATTCGAAAATACAAAGGACAGCAATAAATTTCAGTTCCTTTTTAGCCCATGTAAGTACACCTTGGTTATACATCGATGTTTTTTGTCGTTTAACAAAAACCCTTCGATTTACTGTTAAATAGTAGGAAACAATGTACTTCAATCCGTATTTTTATATATATTTGGAACCCCACATATCTTTATATACATCTAAAATTTAACCACCTATAGCTTTGAATTGTCACTATTTAAATAAGACTATATGGGAACACTATTACATTTTAAAGAACTTTACACTAAAGCATTTGAAAACTGTAAACCAGAGATAATCGTGGTATTGTTAAAAGTTTATTCCGTTTTTTGTGCCCTAATGTTATTCATGGCGGTGTACGCCTTTATGAATAGGGCCTTGTCAGGATTCGAATTCTAAGTACGTACTCTTTTACTTGAACACTATACAGAGTAATTTGAATATTTAAAACCCATTGCACAATATGCGCAATGGGTTTTTTCTTTTGATTTACGAAATTTTCAAATTCACTTGAATGCCTCTAGAACGGCCATTACATCGATAGCATTGGAAAGTTCTGCATGTTTTTTAATACTGTACCCCTTGTCACTCTTAATTTTAAGATTCGCACCATTTTTAATCAGCAATTTTAAAATCTCCGCCTTGTTGTAGCGTGCCGCAAATATGGCCGGGGTCATACCCAATGATTTCCTGTTGACATCTTCGCCTAAATCTATCAAGCGTTTGACCATTTCGATATCGCCCTGCATTATAGCTTTACAGAAAGAACTGACAGCAATACTTTTAGTAGTTGTAATGACAGCAACATCATTTTGAATAGTTTTTTGTTCGGCCAATGCACCGCTAGCCATCAGCAAACATACTGAGGCAATAATTAGAGTTGTTTTCTTCATGATGAATGAATTAAATTGATGAATAAATCTTTTATAAACTATAGACTTCTCTTAGGCCTTTTTGTTTCACTATTAACAATTAAATAACTAAATTTTAACAG
>JASFYU010000028.1:0-52248 GCA_045046905.1 Flavobacteriaceae bacterium
TATTATGCATGCATAATAAAATTCGAAGAAATGTTTAGGCTAGTAGTATTCCGATGATGATTTTAAACCTACTTGTAGGTTTTGTCGATTGAGAATGTCTTGGTTATGTAAAGAAATCTAATGTTTGTAGATGTCATTGTACAAATCGATATATTTAGCCTTGATTATTTTGCGTCGTAGTTTCATAGTAGGGGTGAGGTGACCATTATTGATGGTCCATACATCTGGTGTTAGGCGAAACTGTTTTACCTTTTCCCATTTGGCAAAACTCTCATTGGCCATATCGACTTCTTTTTGATAGCGGGCAAGCACCTTTTCATTTAAGATAATATCAGAATTTTCAGGAATGCTTATTTTGTGTCTTTCGGCCCATTCATGTAAAAACTCAAAATCAGGCTGTATTAATGCTGCGGGCATTTTTTCCGCTTCACCAACAACCATTAGTTGCTCTATAAACCGCGATTGTTTAAAACGGTTTTCGAGAAGTTGAGGAGCAACGTATTTACCTCCTGAGGTCTTGAACATTTCTTTTTTTCGATCGGTAATTTTAAGAAAACCATCAGAATCTACCTCTCCGATATCACCGGTATGAAAATAGCCGCCTTTTATAACTTCGGCAGTTTTTTCGGGGTCTTTATAATAGCCCATCATTACTTGGGGGCCTTTAACACAAATTTCGCCATCATCTGCTATCTTAACCTCGGTATGATCCAATAACCTGCCTACGGTGCCAATTTTAAGGCCGTTATTTTTCATTTCATTGACAGAGACCACGGGTGCGGTCTCTGTAAGTCCGTAGCCTTCCATAACGCCCATTTCAGCGGCATTGAAAACCCGGGCTAGTCTTGGTTGTAGGGCGGCACTACCTGAGGATATCAAAGAAAGATTTCCGCCTAGACCCTCTTTCCATTTACTAAAAATCAGTTTGCGTGCAACTGCCAATTTTTGTTCGTACCACCAACCATTTTGACCGTAGGGTTCATACTGAAGTCCAATCTCTACCGCCCAAAAGAACAGTCTTTTCTTTATACCGGTAAGTTCAGCACCTTTGGCGAGAATCTTGTCGTACACTTTTTCTAACAAGCGTGGAACAGCCGTCATTACATGCGGTTTCACTTCTTTGATATACTCGCTTATTTGATCAATTGGCGCATAATAAACGGTAACGCCGGCATATTGATACAGGTAAATCATCATGCGCTCATAAATATGACAAATGGGAAGAAAGCTCAAGCATGTCACCTTACCGGGTTCAATAGCCAATCTTTTGGAGCCTTCCAAGGCATTGCTGACCACATTGTGGTGCGATAGCATTACGCCTTTGGGCCTGCCCGTTGTGCCAGAGGTATAGATCAATGTTGCGAGATCCTCAGGTTTTACGGCTTCTTTTAATTTTTCAACCTCAACTTGATTAGACGTATCAGCACCCAATGCGAGAACCTCTGACCAATTTTTACAACCGCCTACCTTGTCAAAAGAATACACTTCTTTTAGGTTCGGCACCTGGTCTTTAATAGATTCAACTTTCTCAAAGACTTCTTGACAAGAAACAAAACAATGTGTTGCTTCGGAATGATTTAGTACATAGGCGTAATCTTCTTTAGATACCGTTGGATAAATGGGAACATTTTGAGCCCCTAATTGTAAAATGCCGATGTCCATAATATTCCACTCGGTGCGGTTGTTCATTGAAATTATGGCCACCTTGTCATTGGGTTTTACCCCCATTCGCAATAAAGCCCTACTTATGGTATTCGCTTTGTCTACATATTCTTGCGTAGAGGTGGCGATCCATTTTCCGTCGTATTTGGTCAAAAACGATTTTTCAAGATTGAATTTTTTCAGTTGGTAATACGGAAAATCGAAAAGGCGGGTTATTTCTTGCATACTAAGTTTCTGATAGGTTATCGCAAAATAGGAAAAGGAAGTGGAATTTTAAAATTGTATCCTTAATTAAAGGGGTAAATATTTAGTAAAATGGTCATATGGCGTTTTTTATTTCGAGTTGATTTAAATCCATTTCACTGCTAAAAGGATATGATTTTAAACTCATTTAGCAGAAATATTTAGCATCTTGTATTCATTCTCTAATTTAGTCATATTTTTCTTCCAATTTTTAGATTTTTCTAAACTTCTCATGAAATCTATCTTGCTAGAGTTATGAATTATCACAAAATTACCATTGGGATGCAGAATAATAAACCTGAAATACTTGTTAAAATAGTGCGCTCCAAAAATTCTATGAATCAAGCTTAAGTTATCTTTGAACCAAAATAATTTTTTTCTATAGCTTAGAGGATGGCGTTCATTGGCACCAAAAAAGTGATAAACCGATTTGCTTTTTTTTCTTTTATATCTGAGCTTACATTGTATATTTCTGTATACGAACGAGTTGTAGGACATTTGGTATTCGTGAGATCCATCTTCAAATGTAACAATTCTATCCTTTTGGGGAAATTTGTTCTTTGCCTTTAGAGAGTCTTTATAATGTACAATGATGGTTTGTGTTGTGTCAACATGGTTTCTCTGTTTTAAGATACTAAAGAGTTGGTGCCTGACCTGAATCTTCTAATTTTCCAAATTTATATGAAATCCGTAATTCTTGTATAGTGCTGTTCTCAAAATTATAACGCTTTTCATAGTAGATAAAGGACTTTAATTTCTTTTTGTATTTAGCTCTGCTTATTCTTAACCCATACTCTTGCATTGATAAAAGCTTCTAGCCAAGGGGAGACTTCATCATTGCTGTCTTTGGGGTAATAGGCCCAGTTCCACGGGAAGATAGAACGCTCAATATGTGGCATGGTTACCAAATGTCTTCCTGTTTTATCGCAGAGCATAGCGGTATTAAAGGCACTGCCGTTCGGATTGGCAGGATAGGCCTCGTAGCCATATTTGCCAACGATGTCATAATTTTCCTCCGAAAGGGGTAATGTAAACTTACCTTCGCCATGTGAGATCCATACGCCTAAAGTGCTGCCTGCTAAACTAGAGAGCATCACCGAATTGTTTTCTTGAATCTTGACTGATGTAAAGTTACTTTCGTGTTTGTGCGAGTCGTTATAGGTTAATTTTCCGTGGGTCTTATGCTCCGGATTTATCAGATCTAGTTCCATAAATAACTGACAACCGTTACAAATACCAATTGAAAGTGTATCGGGGCGTGCAAAGAAGTTTTTTAAGGCCATATTTGCCTTTTTATTGTACTTAAAAGCCCCTGCCCAGCCCTTGGCACTGCCCAAAACGTCTGAATTTGAAAAGCCACCTACGGCACCAATAAATTGAATGTCCTCCAAGGTTTCTCGACCTGAAATCAGATCGGTCATATGTACGTCTTTTACATCAAAACCTGCCAAATACATCGCATTGGCCATTTCACGTTCCGAGTTACTTCCTTTTTCACGCAAAATGGCGGCTTTGGGGCGGTTGGTCATGATCGAAGCACCTTCATTACCAGAAACTTGTGAAGACCTAATCTGTTCCGAACGGACAGTTTGCTTCATTTCATTCGCAATAACGTTGACGAATTTTTTTGGAAATACATAGTTTAACGCCTGTGTCTTATAATTTTCAAAACGGTCTTTAGCCAATCCGTTTGCAGTTTGTTTATTATCTAACAGAAAGGAAGTTTTAAACCAAGTATCTCGGAGAGAGACAATATTCAAGCCCATTTCTAGGCTTCCGTTTTTAAGGGTCAGTTCGGGTTTGGAAACAACTTCTCCTATCTTTTTAAAATCGATTTTCGCTTTCTCTAGCGCCTCTTGAATACGGTCATCTTTTGATTGAAAAACGATGCCGGCATTTTCTGAGAATAATAACTTGATGGTATCTTCTTCTCCCAGACCTGATAGGTCTAGAACGGCACCAAGGTTATTGTCGGCAAAGCACATTTCTAATAAAGTGGTGATTAATCCGCCAGAAGCAACATCATGTCCTGCAATGATTTGTCCTTTTCTTATTAAAGTTTGAATTTGATCAAAAACCAATTTAAAATAGGCGGCATTCTTGATGGTAGGTGTCTCATTTCCGATAGCATTGCGAACCTGCGCGAATGAGGATCCTCCTAGTTTATACGTGTCCTGTGATAGGTTGATGTAATAGATGCTTCCTGCATCTCTTTGTAGAACGGGCTCAACTATTTTGGTAATATCATTGCAGTTTCCGGCGGCGGAAATAACCACGGTACCAGGAGCGATGACATCGCCGTTTTTATATTTTTGTTTCATCGACAGGGAGTCTTTTCCCGTGGGTACATTGATACCCAATGCGATAGAAAAATCAGAAATAGCCTGAACGGCTTGGTACAACCGGGCGTCTTCGCCCTTGTTCTTACAGGGCCACATCCAATTAGCAGAGAGCGACACTGATTTCAAGCCGTCTTTCAAGGGCGCCCAAACAAGGTTGGTCAATGCTTCGGCAATACTGTTTTTGCTGCCTGCAGCGGGGTCTATCAGTGCTGAGATAGGTGAGTGGCCAATGCTGGTAGCTATACCTTCCTTGCCCTTAAAATCCAATGCCATCACACCACAGTTGTTCAAAGGCAGCTGTAATGGTCCTACACATTGTTGTTTGGCGACATGGCCACCAACACATCGATCTACTTTATTGGTCAGCCAATCTTTACAGGCCACGCCTTCTAATTGCAATACTTGCTCTAAATAATCATGAAAAAACTCCAATGTATATTCTGGGTTCTGGTAGGTTCTTTCGATGGTCGTATCGGTCATTATGGTTTTGGGAGAGCTGCCGAACATATCTTCGAGATCCAGATCCATAGGTTTGTCGCCCTTGGTTTGAGATTCAAAGGTAAACCTGTGATCGCCTGTTACTTCGCCCACCTGATACATGGGTGAACGTTCGCGATCTGCAATGCGTTGCAATAGGTCGATATCTTTTTGGCTAATGACAAGACCCATACGTTCTTGAGATTCGTTGCCTATAATTTCCTTGGCCGATAGGGTAGGGTCGCCTACTGGTAATTTGTCAAGATCTATTTTACCACCGGTATCCTCTACCAGTTCAGAGAGGCAGTTTAGGTGACCGCCTGCCCCATGGTCATGAATAGAAACAATGAGATTTTCATCACTCTCGACCATGCCTCGAATGGCATTGGCCGCCCGTTTTTGCATTTCGGGGTTTGAACGTTGTACGGCATTGAGCTCGATAGAGGAGCTGAATTCACCAGTATCTGCACTAGAAACTGCGGCGCCACCCATTCCGATACGGTAGTTGTCGCCTCCTAAAATCACAATCTTATCGCCCTTTTTTGGAGTGTCTTTTAAGGCCTGTTCTACTTTGCCGTAGCCGATACCACCGGCCTGCATAATCACTTTGTCATACCCTAATCTTCGTGCGTCAGCTTTGTCAAGCGATCCGGACTCATCATGCTCAAAGGTCAATACCGATCCGCTAATCAAAGGCTGTCCAAATTTATTCCCGAAATCAGATGCCCCATTGGAGGCTTTTATCAAGATGTCCATCGGGGTTTGATAGAGCCACTCACGTGCTGGCATTCCTTTTTCCCAGGGCCGATCCGCTTCCAATCGAGAATAGGCGGTCATGTATACCGCTGTGCCCGCCAAAGGCAGAGAGCCTTTTCCGCCGGCTAATCGATCTCTGATTTCCCCTCCTGAACCTGTTGCTGCACCGTTGAAGGGCTCTACCGTGGTCGGAAAATTATGGGTCTCCGCTTTTATCGATATGACGGATTCATATTCCTTTTCTACGTAAAAATCGGGTTTGTCAGCAGTTTTAGGGGCGAATTGCACCACCTTGGGGCCTTTTACAAAGGCCACATTGTCTTTGTACGCCGATATAATATCATTCGGATTCTCCTTTGCGGTCTTCTTTATTAATTGGAAGAGCGATGAAGGCATTTCATTACCGTCGATGACAAAAGTGCCGTTAAATATTTTATGCCGGCAATGTTCAGAATTGACCTGACTGAAACCGAATACTTCGGAGTCGGTCAATTTTCGTTTCATTTTTTCGGAGAGTCGTTCTAGGTATTTTACTTCCTCATCATTTAAGGCCAAGCCCTCTTGATTGTTATAAGCGGCAATGTTTTCTACTTCTATAATAGGTTCTGGAACACTATCGATTGTAAATATGGCTTGGTGGAGCCCATCGAACTTTTGAAAAAGCATAGTGTCAAAATCGGTAAAACCTTTTTGAACTGTTTTAAATTCTTCGATACGAATGATGCCAGAAACCCCCATATTCTGTGTGATTTCTGTAGCATTCGTGCTCCATGGTGTTATCATAGCCGCACGGGGGCCAACAAAAAAGGCGTCGAGTGACGCCGTGTTTATTTTAGGTTGGTTGCCGAACAACCATATAAGTTTGTCAGTATCTGGTTTCGAAAGCTCTTGGGCGGTCTGAACCGCAAAAACCTTGGTGTTTACATCTCCGAAGAAGTGAATCATTGACTTTGCTTGATGTTAGAGTTAAGAAAGCACAAATTTAAGGTTTTCCCTGCTATGTTATTAGGGTGTCTGTAAACAGTTTTGAACAGTAGTTGTTAATGAATGTACTATCATTTTTACAAGAGTTGAATAGTTTGATATTGAAATATTTTTTGACGTGGAATAATATATGATTTTCAGACTTAAATAATAGTTGTTTATAAAGTATGATTATATGATATAGTATGATATATTGTAAACTACTATAATTGAACTATAGGTTAAGCCATACGATGAAGAACAAGTCTACTATAAAGAAGAAATCGATTTCAAAGCCGTGTGCCGTTGCATTTTGTATGAGTATGATAGGAGGAACGTGGAAACCGATTATTCTCTTTCGAATAGCTATGGGTATACATAGATTTGAGATGCTAATGAAGAGCATTGATGGTATAAATAGGCAGATGTTGAGTAAGCGGCTTAAAGAGTTAGAAAAGGCTGATATTATAGAGCGAAAAGTTTTTCTGGAGATTCCGCCTAGAGTAGAATACTCTTTTACTATTCGAGGAAAGTCATTGCTGCCGGTAATCCAATCGATGAATCGATGGGGTAAAAAACACCAAGAGCTAACATCGTCCTCAACAGCAGTGAAATCTAGTCAGCTGCCTTTGTTCGATTCTCGGGAGTAGGGTAGTGGTGCTTTATGCCTTGGCTTTGAGGTAACATTAAAAAGATTATGGACTGTCTAAAAAGTATACTATAAACATCATTACGAGCAAAGCGAAGTAATCTATTTGTCGCTGGCTGGTCATGGAGTTACAATTTGTCTGCCTGTGGAACGGGCAGGCTTGGTGTCTAGCAAGTACGAAAAATACTTTTTAGACAACCTCAATCTGTCACCCTTGTTTACTTGAATATCTTTGTGGAGTTACTATTCTTATTTGTTCTTTGTCAGCAGAGCCATATAGAACCCGTCAAAACCACTTTTTGAGGCGTATATTTTCTTTTCTTCGGTCAAGGTAAATTCGGTACCTTCCTCTGATGCTAAAAAAGATATGACCTGATCATTGTTTTCTTGGGGAAGAATAGAACAGGTGGCATACACCATTTTTCCGCCTGGTTTTACAATCTTACTGTACGAACGGAGTATCTCTTGCTGCACCTTGGTTATTTTGTTTAAAAAATCAGGCTGTAGCTTCCACTTGGTATCTGGGTTTCTACGAATGACGCCAAGCCCTGTACATGGAGCATCAATCAGTACCCTGTCGGCGCTTCCGTATAATTTTTTAAAGACCTTGGTTGTATCGATTTCTCGTGGTTCAATATTATGCGCTCCATTTCTTCGGGCCCGCCGTTTCAATTCTTTCAGCTTACTGCCATAGATATCCATCGCAATCAACTGTCCCTTATTTTCCATCAGCGCTGCCAAGTGGAGCGATTTTCCTCCAGCTCCTGCACAGGTATCCACAACCCGCTGGCCGGGTTTTACATCTAATAACGCCGCTACTAATTGCGAAGAAGCATCTTGTACTTCGAAAAAACCATTTTTAAAAGCATCGGTTACAAAAACATTGGCACGTTCGGGTAGTCTGAGGGCTACCGCATACCCTTTTATAGGTTCGGTGACAATACCCTGGTCTAAAAGTGTCTTACGCAGTTTCTCCTTTGTGATCTTCAAGGTGTTGGTTCTAAGAATGACTTCGGCTTGCTGATTAAGTGCAGCGATTTCCTTGGTCCATAGTTTTTCGCCCAATGCTTTTACGCAAAGCTCATCGATCCAATCAGGAATGGCTTCCTTGAATTTTCTAATTTTTGAAAGTTCGTCGAATTTACCTTTTATACGACGTTCAGGGGTGGGTTCTAATTGTTTCCAATCGGGTATTTTTATTCCTTTGAGTACGGCCCATACGGCCCATAAACGAAACAGATCAGATCGGCTATAGGGTGCCTTGACTTCCGCTATTTCAGTGTAAAGTCTTTTGTAGCGTACCATTTCATAGGTGGTTTCAGCTATAAAACCCCGGTCGCGAGATCCCCAACGTTTGTCGAACTTCAAAACCTTTTGCACTACTTTATCGGCATATTCTCCCTCGTTGAATATTAAATTCAACGCATCAATTACCGCAAAAACCAGATTCCTATGTAGCTTCATGTACTAAAATTAAGGCAGCAAAGATATTGTTTTACAATCTATTCCTTTTATTTTTGATAAACTTTATACCATGCGCTACCTGTCTTTAATACTTGTTTCTTGTATCTTGATCTCTTGTTCAGGAAAAGCCAAAAAAGCTCCTTTTTCAACAGTCGATATTGATATCATTTATGAAGATTCATTGGGTATACGGGCCATTGAAATTATGGACAATAGTTTGGCATTTGCAGCGAATAATGGTGTTTTCGGAACTATTGATAGGATTACAGGAAAAGTAAGGGTAAATGTTGAAAAGTACCATACCTACATTCCTGAATTCAGGGCTATTGCCCATACCTCAACTGATTTTTTTATGTTATCGGTCGCCAACCCTGCCCTGCTCTATAAGACGGGTGACAATGGCCGAATGGCCTTGGTCTACAAAGAAGAGGATGATAGTGTTTTCTACGATGCGATGACTTTTTGGAATGATCAGGAAGGTATTGCGATAGGGGATAGTATGAACGGATGTCTTTCGATTATTATTACCAGAGATGGAGGAAGTACATGGGAAAAAATTTCCTGTTCAAAGCTACCCGAAGCAATCGAGGGAGAGGGAGCATTTGCTGCAAGTAATACCAATATCAAGACTTTAGGTGATAACACCTGGATCGTTACAACAAGCAGTAGGGTTTATTATTCACCCGACAAAGGCGTATCATGGGAGATATTCGAAACCCCAATCGTAAAGAATAAAGCTACCCAAGGTATCTATTCCATAGATTTTTGGGATGAAAATCTGGGACTTATCATAGGCGGTGATTATACGGATCCAAAGGGTAAAAAGAGCAATAAGGCAATCACAAGAGACGGAGGAAAAACATGGCAATTAATTGCAGATGGTCAAAACCCTAGCTATAAAAGTTGTGTTCAGTTTGTTCCTAATTCAGGGGGTAATGAAATTGTGGCACTAGGTTTTTCGGGTATTTCCTATTCCAGTGATATGGGCGACCATTGGCAACAACTGTCTGACGAATCTTTTTATACGATACGTTTTTTGAATGACTCGGTCGCCTATGCCGCCGGACGAAACAGAATTGCAAAATTAATTTTTAGATAAAATTGACTTCGAGTGAACAGTTACCCTCTACCGTGTTTTTTGCGGTATTGTCTAATCAAGCGTTTTTTAAAATGATGTTCGGCATTGATTAACAGCAGTGTTTTTTTAGCAGAAAGCAATCTTTTCATTTTCAATGTAAAAGACTTGTCAAGTTCTTCTTCTTGTTTTTCAATCTTTAAATAGATATCTAAGAGTCTAGCAGCCTCTTTCTCACTGATATTTTCACTTCCTAGTTTGCTATAAAACTCATGGTGTTCAGTTTTTCCTAAAAGGTGTCTGCTCTTCTCATATTCATTATAGATAGGCCAAAATATTTCAGCCTCGGCACTTGTAAGACTTAAGCGCTCTGTGAAAAAAGCTACTTTTAAGGTTTTTATTTTTTCAAAATTGGGTTTATGAGGGTTTTGCCCAAAAGTTATGTTCATTGACATGAACATAACCGCGATAATCAATGTAAACTTATTCCTCATCATAGACAGTATTTAATTCTTGAAAATCTTCTATAGTATCATTCAAATACGCAATAATCTTATCTTCATTTATTCCTTGGTATACAATATCACTTATTTCTATTTCATGAATAGGCAATAACTCTGCCAATTCGGTATCTGTAAAATCTAACTCATAATCTTCAAAGTAGCTATCGATATCGTTGCCGGCCAAAGTATCAAAAGTCACTTTCTTTGTAGTGTTCTGGTTAAGGCTGAAAACCAGTAGGGCGATAGCTGCGACCGAGACCGCCGTAAGGTAGTATTTATGATATGGGTGTAATGTAATAACCCTAGTCTCCTTTGTATCTACTTTTGCAATAATCTTGTCAGTCAAAGTCTTGAAGTAATCCTTTGGTACAATAAAGCCGTCATTCTGGTGGCTATTGGTATTCGATAAAACAGATTTTTCCTCCGACAGTTTCCTCATCAATTTCCCATTGAACTCTTCGAAGTAGTTCTCAGGGGTCTTAAAGCCGCTATTGCTGTCAATTCTTTTCATTACACTTATTTGACTCTCAATTGTTTAAAAGGTTTAACTTTCCTTTAAAAAGTGTTCTAGTTTTTTAACTGCCAAATGATAAGAGGCTTTTAATCCGCCTACCGAGGTTTCTAGTATTTTAGATATCTCCTCGTATTTCAGCTCTTCATAATACCGCATAGTAAAGACTAATTTCTGCTTTTCAGGAAGCGTTGCAATCGCTTTTTGCAATTTTAACTGAATTTCATCGCCCTCAAAATAGACATCGGCCTGTAAATTGTTCAGCATTCTTTGCTGAAGCTCAGTAGAATCGATTCCTAATTTTCTTGATTTGATCTTTAAAAAACTAAGTGATTCATTGGTGGCAATACGATAGATCCATGAATAGAGTTTGCTGTCCCCTTTAAAGCCATCGATATTTCGAAACACCTTTATAAAGGTATTCTGTAAAACGTCATCGGCATCATCATGATTCAATACAATTCTACGAATATGCCAGTACAAGCGTTCCTTATAGGTATCAACAAGCACCTCAAAGGCCTTTGCCTGGCTTTCAGATTGTTTTAACTGATGTACTAAGGTTTCCTGTGTAATCAATACAGTGCTGACTTAAGTTCAATGCTTGGACTATAAAGATAGGAAAAGGTTTAACCCCACCAGTGGGTTATAATACTATTTATGGAAGCATGCCTAGTGTGTCTGCTTGACGGCAAAGGCAGGCCTGCCTGCTGCCTGTGGTAGGCAGAATTACACCGAGGTCGTTGATTTTATTGGCGATAACCATAAACTAGGTTCGATCCCCTGATACGCTGTATTTGAATAAAAAAAATTTTCTTACGCCTTGTGTCGAAGTATGGGAATAGATTTTAGGACCAAGCTGCTGGTGTTTCTTGAAAATATAAAACCGCTTCGCTGAAAGAATATGGACTACGATTTTTTAGTCGGATAATTAATGGGGTTAAGGCGTAGTTTTAGCCCAATGATTGCATTTCTACCAATTTCTTATAGGTGCCATTTTTGGCCAAGAGTTCATCATGCGAGCCTTGCTCGACAATTTCTCCTTTTTGAAGTACCACAATGGTATTTGCGTTTTGAATGGTAGATAAACGGTGCGCAATGACGATTGATGTTCTATTGCGCATCATTTTTTCCAAAGCGTCTTGTACCAAACGCTCACTTTCGGTATCTAGAGCCGAGGTTGCTTCGTCTAATATCATAATTGGCGGATTCTTTAGTACCGCCCGTGCAATCGACAGCCTTTGCTTTTGTCCGCCACTTAGTTTATTGCCACTATCACCAATATTGGTGTTGTACCCATTTGGTAGGTTTATAATAAATTCGTGGGCATTGGCAATTTTTGCGGCCTCGATAATTTCCTCTTCTGTAGCATTTTCTTTGCCAAGGCCAATATTGTTTTTTACGGTATCATTAAAAAGAATTGAATCTTGTGTGACCAAGCCCATTAAGTTACGAAGCGAGTGTTTTGTCAAGTCTCTAATATCGTGACCGTCGATATGAATTTTTCCTTTGTTTACATCATAAAAACGGGTAACAAGATTGGCGATAGTAGATTTTCCGCTTCCAGATTGCCCTACCAGAGCAATCATTTTTCCTTTTTCAATGCTAATGGAGAAGTCTTTTAACACATACTCGCCTTCATATTTAAAAGAGACATTCTCTAAGACCAAGGCCTCTGTAAAATCTTTTTTATCGATTGCGCCGGGCTTGTCTTTAAGTGGAGATATTGTATTTAAAATCTCGAGTACGCGTTCGGCGGCGGCATTTCCTTTTTTAACACTATAAGTGGCTTTGCTAATGGCTTTTGCGGGTGTTAAAATATTATAAGCCAAGCCTATGTATACGATAAACAGGCTAGGATCCAATGTTTTATCTATAAGAACCATTTGGCCGCCATACCACAATAATACGGCGATAACCGATATGCCTAAAAACTCACTGGTCGGAGAAGCTAGGTTTTGCCTGTTCAACAAGGTATTTGAAAAATTAAAAAAACGTTTTGTCGAAGCTGTAAAAGTTCGATAAAACCGAGATTCAGAATTAAAGGCCTTAATGATACGCAGACCACCCAAAGTTTCTTCTATAATCGATAAAAATTCGCCTTGCTCTTTTTGTACATTATCCGATTTCTTTTTTAATGATTTTCCAATTAAGGAAATTAAAAATCCTGAAATGGGAATAAAAATGAATACGAAAATCGTGAGTTTTACACTAATGGCAAACATGGTGATGACCGTAAATAAAATAACAAGGGGTTCTCTTACGATCAATTCTAAAACAGATAGGAAAGAATGTTGAATTTCGAGAACATCAGTAGATATGCGGGCCATAATATCACCCTTTCTTTTTTCGGAAAAATAAGAGAGTGGTAATTCAGTTATTTTATCATATAGCTCATTTCGAATGTCTTTAAGTACCCCATTTCGTAAAAATGTAATAAAGTACATGGCCAAATAATTGAAGATATTTTTAAGCAAAAACAAACCAATTATAAGGCTTACCATAAAAATTAAAACATCTTCATGCCCTTCGTTCATTTTTTGGGTCACAAAATAATTCAGGTAATCTTCTACATAGTTCTTTATTCCTGAGCTTTCCCAAACGGGTTTGGTGTCAAGCCGGTCAGCTGGGTTTCCGAATAATACTTTGAGCATGGGAAACAAAGAGACCATTGATAATGTCGCAAATAATGCATAAAAAACATTGGCGATAATATTTAGAATTGCATAGCCTTTGTACGGTTTTGCGAAACGAAGAATTTGTTTGAAATACTCCATTAAGCCAGTTTAAGTTCGCCGAGGATTCGGTCTATTTTGGCATCTAATTCTTGGTCGACCTTCGTGAAATTCTCTGCTGTGTCTAAAGGGGCATTGATACTAAAATAGAATTTAATCTTGGGTTCAGTACCGCTTGGCCGTGCAGCCATTCGCGTGCCGTCTTCAGTAGTATAGATTAAAACATTGGCCTTAGGAATAGTGATTTTGCTGATTTCGCCCGTAGCTATATTTTTCGAAGTAGCTGTATTGTAGTCATCGACAATGATTACCTTGGAGCCATCGATTTCTTTTATGGGATTCTCCTTGAAATCAATCATCATCTGTTTTATTTCTTCTGCACCGCTTATTCCTTTTTTGGTCAGGGAAATCAATTTTTCCTTAAAAAAACCATAGTCTACATAGCAAGCGATTAAATCTTGATAAAAAGAGCTTCCTTTTGCCTTGGCAGCAGTAGCGATTTCACAGGCGAGTAGGGTAGCGGTGACCGCATCTTTGTCTCTGACAAAATCACCAACCATATACCCAAAGCTTTCTTCGCCACCGCCTACAAAATCTTGATCAGGAAAATCCTGTATCATTTTAGCAATCCATTTAAAACCTGTCAGTGCGGTTTTACATTCCACACCATAGGCATTGGCAAGCTGGTTCATCATAGGGGTAGAGACAATGGTAGTCGCTATGAATTCAGTGCCATTAAACCCTTTTTTCTTACGTTGTTCCAACAGGAATTTGGTCATTAATAGCATCGTCTGATTGCCGTTGAGAAGCTCCATTTCTCCTTTTAGGTTACGTACGGCAATACCCAAACGGTCACTATCGGGATCGGTGCCTACTACCATATCGGCACCTATTTCTTCTGCCTTTGCTATTGCCATGGAGAGTGCCTCGGGCTCTTCGGGGTTTGGGGAGACCACTGTGGGGAAATCCCCATTTGGTTCAGCCTGCTCCTCGATTATGGTTACATTTTTATAATTGGCACGTTTTAATACCTCGGGTATGGCGGTAATTGATGTGCCGTGCAATGCGGTAAAAACAAGCGTAAAATCGTCTTTGCCATCGGCATTAAAATTTCCGTTGGCTACGCATGCTTCTATAAAAGCTTCATCGACTTCTTTGTCTATCAATTGAATTAAACTATCATTTGAATCGAATTTGATTTCTTCAAAGGAAAGTGCGTTGATTTCAGCGATAATCTCGCCATCCTGCGGGGGTACAATCTGTCCGCCATCTGTCCAATAGACCTTATACCCATTGTATTCAGGAGGGTTGTGTGAGGCAGTCAAAACAATACCTGCATGACAGTTTAAATGCCTGACCGCGAATGAAAGTTCTGGCGTGGTACGTAATTCTGAAAATAAATATACTTTAATCCCATTAGCTGAAAACACTTCGGCAACGGTCCTGGCCAGTGTATCGCTATTGTGGCGGCAATCATAGGCAATAACCACCTTGATATTTTCACCCTGATAGCTCTTTTTAAGGTAATTACTAAGGCCTTGGGTGCTTTTGCCCAAGGTATATTTATTGATTCTATTGGTGCCGACACCCATCATACCTCGCATACCACCGGTGCCGAATTCCATATTTTTGTAGAAACGGTCTTTTAGTTCCTCGGGGTCATTATCGATTAAATATTGAACCTCTTTTCTGACCTCAGGGTCAAAAAAATCGCTTAGCCAGCTTTTGGCGGTCGTGTCGATTGCGTGCATAAAGATGATTTATTTCAGGGGTGAATTTACGAAGAATATTATGCTTCATTTTGGGTTATATTCAATTCTTCAGAAATGGTATACCGGGCTTCGTTTTGTTTTGAACGGACTAAAATTTCACCTAAAAAACCGGCTAAAAATAATTGAGTACCAATGACCATAGCAGTCAAAGCAATGAAAAACTCAGCCCGATCGGTCATTAAACGACCTAGCGGATGAACAAATAATTTATCGATACCCGAATATAGTGCAAAGCCGAAACCGATGATAAACATGAGTACACCCAATGCTCCAAAGAGGTGCATGGGGCGGCGTCCGAACTTTGATACGAACCAGATTGTTATCAAATCTAGAAAACCATTAATAAATCGCTCCATACCAAATTTTGTTTTTCCATATTTACGGGCTTGATGCTGTACCACTTTTTCTGCTATATTCGAAAATCCCGCATTTTTAGCCAGTACCGGAATATAACGGTGCATTTCTCCGGAAACTTGAATATTTTTTATGACCTTTTTGTCAAAGGCCTTTAGGCCACAATTAAAATCGTGCAGCTTTACTCCAGATGTTTTTCGTGCCGCCCAATTGAATAATTTGGAAGGCATGTTCTTAGAAAGAATAGAATCATACCGTTTTTTCTTCCATCCAGAAACAAGGTCGTAGCCTTTATCTTTTATCAAATGGTACAATTCGGGTATTTCTTCCGGATTATCTTGTAAATCTGCATCCATGGTAATGACAACATCGCCTTGGGCCGCTTTGAAGCCCGCATGTAGTGCCTGTGATTTTCCGAAATTTTGAAAAAAACGAATGCCCTTTACATCTTTATTTGTGCGAGAAAGCTCAGTAATTATTTTCCAAGATGCATCAATACTACCATCATCGATAAAAAGCAATTCATACGAAAATTGATTGGATTGCATTACGTTTGCGATCCAATCATGTAGTTCTTTTAAAGATTCCTCTTCATTGAGTAAAGGAATTACTATAGATAGATTCATAGGGTACTTGTGAAAGTCATTTCAAAAGTACGACTATTAATAATCGGGTTTTTGTTTTTTAATAATCAATCCAGTAATTAGACCAATAATTAATCCGGTTACAATATTTAAGATTATGCCTACGGGATAGGCCAACCATGCGAATTTTTTCTGAATACTAACACCCTGTTCCCATTGCTCCTCGGTAATTTTTGGATTGTCTTCAAAGGCCTTTACTTTTGCAATTTCCAAGGACTTGTCCATAAAATCAGGTTCTATAACGTTGGTTAATAAAGCATAAAAGGCAAGGCTGAAGATGCCACCGATAAGACCGACCCCCGCTCCGATTTTAAGGGCTTCTGAAATTGTAATGAAACCTGAATTAGCTTTTTTAAATTGAACAGCACCCAGAATAATAGCCGCTAGTATCAAAAGAATTCCGATGATGCGAACGGGCCAACCTTGTTCATAATGCATTTCCATGGTATACAGCATTAATGAAAAGACTATACTAGCAACACCTAGAATGACTCCAAATGTCCATGCGAATTTTCCTGTTTTTGGTTGAATATCTTCCATTTTTAAATAGCTTTGGTTGTTTATTTGATTAGATGCCTCACAGCAATTTTTGTTACAAATAAAAATACACTTTTTTTCTTTGCTATTTTTTTTGGTATTTAAATTGCAGGTTATAAAAAAATACTTAAATTTGCGCCCTGAAATACGTGAGATTTAAGCTTGTTTTACCATGAGAAAAGATATACATCCAGAGAATTATAGATTAGTAGCTTTTAAAGATATGTCAAATAATGATATATTCCTTACAAAGTCTACCGCCAACACAAGGGAGACTTTGGAGGTAGAAGGCGTTGAATACCCCTTGGTGAAATTGGAGATTTCAAGAACTTCGCATCCATTTTATACCGGTAAGGCCAAATTCTTGGATACTGCAGGTCGTATAGACAAGTTTAAGAGCAAATACGGTAAATTTAAGAAGGTTGCTCCCGTAGCGGAACAAAAGGTCGAAGAAAAAGCCCCTGAGGCTGCTGAGGCAAAAACTGACACCGAAGAAAAGTAGGTTTTTGTACATAAAAACATCAAAAACGCCTCTGTGTATCAGAGGCGTTTTTTTGTTCCGTACCATTTTTTTGCTTTGGCTATAGGCGTGCTTTAAAGTTTCCTTATTTTTGTTGTAAATAGCCAAACCTATGAACTATATTCTTTTTGATGGTAGGGTACGCAATTCGTTATTGCCCTTTACCTTCACAAGGCCTGTTGCCGATATTCGAATCGGAATTTTGACCATTCGCGAAAAATGGGAAAAATATTTGGGGTATACCACTACGACGATTACCGAAGAGTATCTTTCAGAGAAATTTCCGATGGTCGAAATGGAGGAAAACGTTTTGATTAATGCTTCCTTTCTTCCGAATGCTGAATTGGTGGGCTTGATTCAAGAATTGAAAGAAAACGAAGCCATTTTTAAAGGAGAAGATATTGTTGCATTTTACACAAAGGAAGCTCAGGAGGAAATTGATTTTTCGAGCTATAGGCATATTGATTTTGACGAAGATATACTTCAGATAGAACATACTTGGGATATTTTTTCAAAGAACGGGGAGGCCTTACAAGCTGATTTTGATCTACTGACCTCAGGAAGAGAAAGTGCCCCTATATCAAAGACCAATACCCTTATCAACTCTAAAAATATTTTTGCCGAAGAAGGTGCCAGCGTTGAATATAGCATACTCAATGCGACTGAGGGCCCTATTTATCTAGGTGAAAATTCTGAGATATGGGAAGGCAATCTTATTCGAGGGGCTTTTGCCCTTTGTGAAAAGGCAGTGGTTAAGATGGGTGCCAAAATTTATGGAGCCACAACTATTGGCCCCTACGGAAAGGTATGTGGTGAGATTAGCAATTCGGTTATTTTTGGCTATTCGAGCAAGGGCCATGAGGGGTATTTAGGAAATGCCGTTTTAGGAGAATGGTGTAATATAGGGGCAGACTCAAACAACTCGAATCTGAAAAATAATTATGCCCAAGTACGTATGTGGGACTATGCCACCGGAAAGTTTGAACAAACGGGACTACAGTTTTGTGGCCTCATGATGGGTGACCATAGTAAGACAGCCATAAATACCATGTTCAATACCGGAACCGTTATCGGTGTCAACTGCAATATTTATGTACCCGGCTTTCCAAGAAATTTTATTCCTAGTTTTAGTTGGGGTGGTGCCTCGGGTTTTTCTACCTATATGCCAAAAAAGGCATTCGAAGCGGCTAAAATTATGATGGCCCGCCGTGGTGTAACGTTCGACCAGAAAGAGGCCAATATATTGAACCACGTCTTTGAACTTACCAAGAAGTGGCGAAAGTATTAGAGAGGGTTGAAAAGTTTTAGGTTTCAAGCTCGATTTAAAATAAGTTTACAAGGTTTAGATCAATCCCAGTCTAAGTCCATCCTCTTTTTAATTATCTTTGCGCTCCTATTTTACTGAATTGTCAATTGATGAAAAAAAAAGTTGCTTTCTATACCTTGGGCTGTAAGCTCAACTATTCAGAAACCTCTACCATTGCCAGGGGCTTTGTCGATGAGGGTTTTGAACGTGTCGACTTTTCAGAGCATGCAGATATGTATGTCATCAATACCTGTTCGGTGACTGAGAATGCTGACAAGCGCTTTAAGACCATTGTAAAACAGGCGCAGAAAGTGAATCCTGATGCCTTTGTGGCGGCCATAGGTTGCTATGCCCAGTTAAAACCTGAAGATTTGGTTGCTGTTGATGGAGTAGATTTAGTCTTGGGGGCTACCGAGAAATTCAAAATCACCGATTATATAAACGACCTCACAAAAAATGACTTTGGAGAAGTACATTCCTGTGAGATTGAAGAGGCTGATTTTTATGTGGGCAGCTATGCCATTGGCGATAGAACCAGAGCCTTTCTAAAAGTACAGGACGGCTGTGATTATAAATGTACCTATTGTACCATACCCTTGGCACGGGGTATTTCTCGGAGTGATACCTTGGAGAATGTATTGAGGAATGCTTCTGAAATCTCTGCCCAAGGGATCAAGGAGATTGTTCTTACCGGTGTTAATATAGGGGATTATGGCAAGGGTGAATTTGGCAATAAAAAGCACGAACACACCTTTTTAGACCTTGTAAAGGCCTTGGATAGGGTAGCGGGGATTCATCGATTACGAATTTCATCTATAGAACCCAATTTGCTTAAAAATGAGACCATCGATTTTGTTTCGACAAGTAACTCATTTGTGCCCCATTTTCATATTCCATTGCAAAGCGGTAGCAATGCCCTTTTAAAATTGATGAAACGGCGGTATATGAGTGAATTGTACGTGGATCGGGTCAAAAGAATAAAAGAGGTCATGCCCCATGCCTGTATCGGTGTTGATGTAATCGTGGGTTTCCCCGGTGAGACCGATGAACATTTTTTAGAAACCTACCATTTTCTTAATGAATTGAATATTTCGTATCTGCATGTTTTCACCTATTCGGAACGCGATAATACCCCAGCGGCCACAATGGAAGGCGCAGTGCCTAAAAATATTAGGAACAAACGCAGTAAAATGCTCCGTGGACTATCTGCTAAGAAAAGAAGGGCCTTTTACGAGAGTCAATTGGGTAGTGTTAGGACTGTGCTCTTCGAAGGGGAGAATAAGAAGGGGTATATCTATGGCTTTACTGAAAATTATGTGAAGGTAAAATCTCCTTGGAATCCTGAATTAATAAATACACTTCATGTTATCGAACTTACTGAAATCGATGAAGAAGGTTCGGTACGTTTCAAATTTGTTGATGCCCCAGTCAAGGCATAAAAAAATCCTGCCGATAGCAGGATTTAATTAATTCAATACTTGAATACTCTTTTTAGATTCGAATACCTACCGGTAACATCTCTTTGTATTGTCTGTTTCTTCGTAAAAACCCAGCTATTTGTGGGCTTGTAGGAACAACTCTCATATTTTTTTCTTGAATGACATGAAGAACAGATTTTATAAAATCTTCTTTAAAACCCTCTTTTGTGATTTCTTCGGGAATTACCAATTTGGTTAAAAATACCTTGCGCTCTTGTGAGGAATATTCAATCTTAGCTAAATGTCCGTCAACCCTAGTTTCAAATTGACGCAAGAAACTGTTGTCCTTAATCTCTACTTCATTCATATAGTTTGATTTTAATTATGGTCTTAGACAAAAAAATTACGACCTTCTCTAATCGTAATTCTATATTTTCACACTAAATAACAGCGATTTGTGGGTAATTTCTGTAGCTGGTACAAAAGTAGAAAAAAAATTACGATTTTCCTAGTAAAAACATTAGCTTCCACCATATGACTAATCATAGAATACATGTGTATTTCATGCCAGGAATGGCCGCAAGCCCTTCTATATTCAAGCATATTAAATTAGCGGAGGATGTATTTGAAGTGCATTATTTAGAATGGTTCGTGCCTTATAAAAACATGACCATGGCCGAGTATGCCAAAAAACTGAACGATCAGGTCCTGCATAAAAACCCGGTGTTATTAGGGGTGTCCTTTGGGGGTATGATGGTTCAAGAAATGGCCAAGTATATTAAGGTCAGGAAAATCATTATAGTATCGAGCGTTAAATATACGTCGGAGCTTCCCAAGCGTATGATCTTTGCCAAATACACTAAAATACATAAACTATTACCTACCGGATTGGTGAATAATATGGAGTTGTTAGTAAAATATGCCTTTGGGGAAACGGTGACCAAACGTCTTGAATTGTATGAAGAATATCTTTCTCTTCGTGATATGTATTATATCGATTGGTCTATTGATCAAATTGTGAATTGGAAGCAGGCCGAATGTCCTAAAAATCTTGTACATATTCAGGGTGAAAAAGACCTTGTATTTCCTATAGAATATATCAAAAATTGTATTCCTGTGAAGAATGGCACGCATACAATGATTATTCATCGTGCAAAATGGTTCAATGAGCACCTGCCGACAATTATTTTGGAATAAGCGAGTTGTAATACTACCTTTGACTAACTATCAAATTTTGAGATTATGAGGATTTTAAAGAATGTATTGATGCTTTTGGGTGTGTTTTTTGTAGTCAGCACTTTGATTTTCGCTGTACAGGATAGTGTTTCTGATGCTGAGGATGCAAGCGATATGGCGGCGAATGATATTGAGAAAAGTGTGACTAGAGAGTATAGAATATCGGCTATCGATATACCTGAAAATTTAAATTTTGCCGGGGAGAAAGTTCCTCAAAATGATCCTGAGGTCATGGAGCGTGTGGATCGAGAATTCTTGGTGAATACCTATTGGCAATCGAACGCACTTTTGTTGATGAAGCGTGCACATAAATACTTTCCTATTATAGAGCCGATTTTGGCAAAAAATGGAATTCCTGATGATTTTAAATATTTGGCTCTGGCTGAGAGCGGACTCCAAAATGTGGTGTCATATGCAGGGGCAACAGGTTTTTGGCAGATAATGAAAGGAACCGGAAAAGAGTATGGCTTAGAGATTAATAGTAATGTCGATGAGCGCTATCACTTAGTAAAATCTACTGAAGTTGCCTGTAGGTATTTGAAAAGATGGGAAAAAAAATATGGCAATTGGACGCTTACCGCCGCTGCTTATAACGCTGGTCCTGGTGCTATAAACAAATTCTTAAGGAACCAACGGGTCGAGGATTACTATGATTTATTATTGGGTGAGGAAACAGGGCGTTATGTATTTCGTATCATGGCGATAAAAGAAATTATAAGTAATCCTGAAAAATATGGTTTTGATATTGAAAAAGAAGATCTTTATACGGCAGTGCCTACTTTTAAAGTCGAAATTGATGAACCGATAGTAAGTTTTGCGGATTTTGCTCAGCAATATGAAATAAATTACAAGATTTTAAAACGACACAATCCGTGGTTGCGAGAGGCTCATTTGAACAATGGTTCTAGAAAAAAATATACTATAGAAATTCCTAACAAAGGGTATTACAGAGTAAGCAAGTAAGCGTTTATATCTAGTGTTGTTCGAGTGAAAAATGAAATATGTTGCTATAATTATTGTGTTTGTTGTAGTGCATAGATTGTATGAAATTGACAGCTTGCTTTTGCTGATAAGAAAAAAAATCTGTACGACTTAATCGTACAGATTTTAACTTGAATACTATCGATTAGTTATAATATAATCTTGATTCTTTGTTTATGGCAAAGCGATTTTAATCAGCGCAACTATAAACTACCTCATATTAACGGGTTCATACCTCGATTTCGCTCGCTACAGGGGCAAAGCTTTGGTTTCTTACGCTTATAATATGTAGCTAGGGTTTATGCAAAAAGAATACATCCAGACCATCATAGCGACTTTTCATCCAACGCAATATTTTAGAAATGAATTGGAGTATATCTTTAGTCCGATACTAAGGGTTTATATCTTCTTCATCTGTTGTTGCATCATCTTAATTTGCTCGCTTAGCATTTTGTTCTTGTCTAGTTTCTTGGCCTCCTTGAGCAGCGTGGTTGCCTCTCTCTTGCGACGCTTTTGCATGGCGATACCGGCAAGGCTCAATTTAGCCATAGCCACATCATAATCCATGGTAAGGCCTAATTTAAGGGCTTTTTTAAAATATTTTTCTGCCTGGGTAAGGTTTTTTTGCGAATGCAAGATACCGTGTAGGTAGTTGTAATAACCCTGTTGTTTGATGACTAGGGCAGCTTCTGGATTTTTGATTTTATCAAGCCATTTCTGTGTGCCTTCCATATCTTGCTTACGCATTCTCATAAAGGCCAGCAAGATCATTTCATTTCTGAAATATAGAAAGATAAAAATTAAGGATAGTAATATCAATGCAATTCCATTGCCGATGTTACCCTCGACGAATTGATAGCCTGAATATGCAATGATAAGACCGGTTATGATAAGTTTTATATTTTTATTGAACATGTATTTCGTTGATTAGTTTGTACGTAATAATTGATGCTATAGTGGTCGGTATTTCTTGGCCGCCCATCTGAGTCATGGTCGAGGAGCCTTTTGAGGAGCCTTCTACTTTCATTTTTTTTATAAAGCCTGTTGCTATATCCACGGTGATTTCAGTTTTTTGTCTACCCTTGAGTTTCATTGTTGTAGCCGGCTCAGTAACATTCATAACAATATCTGCGATGCCACTAATGCTAGCTTCGGTGTCGGTAAAGGCTTCCAATTTCCAAGTATTCTTGGTGTTGAGCTTTCCGAAATATTCATTTTTCCATGTATCACCTACCTGTATTTCCTTGGTAGAATAAATAAAAGTCATTTGCTTGTAGTTGTTAGACAGTGCCTCTGATCCAAATTCTTTCTCCAAAGATTTTTTCATTATGTTCAATGAAAATTTATCTTCGAGACCCGAGGCTGCGGTCATTTTAACAACAAGGCTATCACCTCCTTTTACTTCAAGAATATCTCCGGTTTTTGAAAGCACTAAGTACACAGGGCTATTTAACAAGCTATTGAAAACCTGAGATTGCATGTCGCCTTCGGCAACGTTCTTTGCTTTAACATTCATTAACTCACCTTGAATGCTAGAAATCATTAGAAGATTCAAATCTTTGAAGGTCAGTGCAATTTCATAGTTGTCGTCTATTTTACCAACTACCTTGAATTCTAATACGCCATCAATAGTATTGGTTAGTTCATGTGTGGCTCCATCTAATTCTTGTGTAATTATTTGCTGCGCTTGCTGTTTAATCGTAAAGGCATCACCTTTGTTAAGATTGTATTGCAATATAGTCTGCCCAAATGTGCCGCTAGCGCAAAATACGACAAGGAATAGTAAGAAATGGTGTTTCATACAGTGGGTTTGAGCTTAAAAAAAATACTTTGACAAAAGTAATAAAAACTATTTGAAACCAGATAGATTAGGCTATGGCAATACAACATATGCTAATGATTGTATTAATCATCTGGGCTTGTAAGTGGATAATTAGAAATTGACTGAAAAATATTTTTTGATTCCATTTGTCAAAGCAAAAACTCTTTGTATATTTGCGCCCAGTTTTACAGAAGGTTTGTAAAGCAAAAATAATTTAAGCAAAGGATATAAAGACCCTGAAATGAAAAGAACATATCAGCCATCAAAGCGAAAGAGAAAGAATAAACATGGATTTAGGGAGCGTATGGCGTCTGTTAATGGAAGAAAGGTCCTTGCGCGAAGAAGGGCCAAGGGAAGAAAAAAGTTGACCGTATCCTCAGAGCTGAGACATAAAAAATAATGATTGTACGTTTTTAAAATATTGAAGGTGTTACTTTTTTAAAAGTAGCACCTTTTTTTTGCCCAATATCCACTACATACTATACTAAGAAATGCCCAAAAGAAAAGATTTAAATTCTGTTTTGATTATTGGTTCAGGACCTATCGTTATTGGTCAGGCCTGTGAGTTCGATTATGCTGGTTCGCAATCTTTACGATCACTTCGAGAGGATGGTATCGAGACGATTCTTATCAACAGTAATCCGGCTACGATAATGACCGACCCTACCATGGCCGATCATGTATACCTAAAACCCTTGACCACGAAATCAATCGTAGAGGTGTTGAAGGCACATCCGCAGATTGATGCTGTATTGCCTACCATGGGAGGACAAACAGCCTTAAATCTCTGTATTGAGGCAGATCAGAAGGGTATTTGGGAAGATTTTAATATAGAGCTTATCGGGGTTGATATTGCTGCTATAAACATTACCGAGGATCGAGAGAAATTTCGTAAGCTGATGCTCGAAATAGGTATTGGTATGGCACCACAGGCAACAGCTACCTCATTCCTAAAGGGAAAAGAAATCGCTCAGGAATTCGGATTTCCCCTTGTGATACGGGCTTCGTATACCTTGGGTGGGGCAGGAGCTTCGATTGTCTATAAACCAGAGGATTTTGATGAACTCTTGAGCCAAGGACTAGAGATTTCACCTATTCATGAGGTGATGATCGATAAGGCCTTAATGGGATGGAAGGAATTTGAATTGGAATTGCTCCGTGATAAGAATGACAATGTGGTCATTATTTGTACTATTGAAAATATGGATCCCATGGGAATTCATACCGGGGATTCAATCACAGTGGCCCCAGCAATGACACTGTCTGATCGTACCTTTCAGAAGATGCGTGATATGGCCATTAAAATGATGCGGAGTATCGGTGATTTTGAAGGTGGCTGTAATGTACAATTTGCCGTAAGCCCCGATGAAAAAGAGGAGATTATCACTATTGAGATTAATCCTAGGGTTTCGCGGTCTTCGGCCTTGGCGTCAAAAGCAACGGGTTATCCTATCGCCAAGATTGCGACCAAACTGGCCATTGGGTATTCTTTAGATGAACTTGATAATCAGATTACCAAATCTACCTCGGCATTGTTCGAGCCTACCCTAGATTATGTTATCGTAAAAATTCCGAGGTGGAACTTTGATAAGTTTGAGGGCTCTGACCGCACCCTGGGGCTTCAGATGAAGTCTGTTGGCGAGGTTATGGGTATTGGCCGTTCTTTTCAAGAAGCCTTGCACAAAGCCACTCAATCGCTTGAAATCAAAAGAAACGGATTGGGCGCAGATGGGAAAGGGTATACGGATTATGACCAGATTATAAGTAAACTGACAATTCCGAGTTGGGACAGGGTCTTTGTGATTTACGATGCCATTCAATTGGGGATTCCGTTAAGCAGAATTCATGAAATCACTAAAATAGATATGTGGTTTTTGAGGCAATATGAAGAATTATATCAGTTAGAAAAGGAAATATCAAAGTATACGATTGCTAGCCTCTCCAAAGAACTATTATTAGAAGCGAAACAAAAGGGCTTTGCAGATCGGCAGATTGCCCATATGCTCGATTGTTATGAGAGCGAGGTATATAACAAACGTACAGAACTCAATATAAACAGGGTGTATAAATTGGTAGATACTTGCGCTGCAGAATTTAAGGCCATGACGCCCTATTACTACTCCACTTTTGAGGCCGAAATCGAAACAGCTGACGGTGAGCGCTATGTAGCGAATGATAGTATAGTAAGTAACAAGAAAAAAATTGTTGTATTGGGTTCTGGTCCTAACCGAATAGGGCAGGGGATCGAATTCGATTATTGTTGTGTTCATGGTGTACTAGCCGCTGCCGAATGTGGGTATGAGACCATAATGATCAATTGCAACCCTGAAACGGTTTCTACCGATTTCGACATTGCCGATAAATTATATTTTGAACCTGTCTTTTGGGAACATATCTATGATATTATTAGACATGAAAAACCAGAAGGAGTCATTGTGCAATTGGGAGGGCAGACCGCATTGAAACTGGCCGAAAAGCTTTCGAAGTATGGTATAAAGATAATAGGAACCAGTTTTGAATCATTAGATTTAGCCGAAGATAGAGGAAGTTTTTCGACGCTTCTGATGGAAAACAATATTCCGTTCCCTGAGTTCGGGGTAGCCGAAACTGCTGAAGAGGCATTACAATTGGCTGATAAATTAGATTTTCCGCTCTTAGTACGGCCTTCATACGTATTGGGTGGTCAAGGCATGAAAATTGTCATCAATAAAGAAGAACTCGAACAGCACGTAGTCGACTTATTACGTAAAATACCGAATAACAAATTATTATTGGATCGTTATTTAGACGGGGCCATAGAAGCAGAGGCCGATGCTATCTGCGATGGTAAAGATGTTTATATCATTGGTATTATGGAGCATATTGAACCCTGTGGTATTCACTCAGGCGATTCTAATGCTACTTTGCCACCTTTTAATTTAGGAGAATTTGTGATGCAACAGATCAAGGATCATACTAAAACAATAGCCCTGGCGCTCAACACCGTAGGTCTTATTAATGTACAATTCGCTATTAAAGATGATATGGTCTATATTATCGAAGCGAACCCAAGGGCTTCGCGAACCGTGCCTTTTATCGCTAAGGCCTACAAAGAACCCTATGTGAATTATGCCACGAAGGTTATGTTGGGAGAGAAAAAAGTAAAGGACTTTAATTTTAATCCACAGCTGGAAGGTTTTGCTATTAAACAACCCGTGTTTTCTTTCAATAAGTTTCCGAATGTAAATAAAAATCTGGGGCCCGAAATGAAAAGTACTGGGGAAAGCATTTTGTTCATCGATAACTTAAAAGATGATCAGTTTTATGAACTGTATCATAGAAGAAAAATGTATTTGTCGAAGTAAGGCCAATACCTTTCGGGGCGTGAGATTATAATTTACTTCACGAACATTCGAATAGGTTCTCTTATACAGCGAATCGTATTTCTCGGTGATATTGTCAGGTTTATCTTTTTTCGGCCCTATCCGATTACGGGAAGAAAATCCAAATAATTGGGGTAATTGTAATTATATTTTTATAGTATCAAAAATCCAGTTATCTTAACTTAAAAAAAAATGGTGCTTTGCCTTAATAAGGAGAGTTCAAAATGATGGGAAATGTACTAATAACTTCAGGAGGAAGAAGAGTATCCTTAGTAAAGGCGTTTAAAAATGAATTGCGGAAAATATTTCCAAAAGCAAGTGTTTTGGTAGTTGATGCTTTTCCTGAATTATCGGCAGCTGCTCAGGTAGCCGATAAGTACTTTACTGTCAGTAAAATTCAAGAAGAAGGGTATATAGAAGAATTGTTAAGAATTTGTCATGAAAATGAAGTAAAACTAATAATACCTACTATAGATACTGAGTTGTTACTTTTATCAAAGCACCGTAATGAGTTTTTGGAACAGGGTATTCATGTTGTTATATCGGATGAGAGAATAATTGAAATCGCTCACAACAAGAAAGAAAGCCATAATTTTTTCGAAGAAATCGGAATTCAAGTAGCTAGAATTTATTCAAAAAAGAACTATATATTTCCTATTTTCATTAAACCCTTTGATGGTTGGAATAGTATGGATAACTACATTATCAAAGATGAAAATGATTTCACAAAAAATCATTTTTTAAACAATAGATTATTGTTCTTCGAATACATTGATCATGAATTATACAATGAGTATACATGTGACCTTTACTATAATAAAAATGGTGTTTTGAAATGTGCAATACCAAGAATGAGAATAGAAGTCAGAGCAGGTGAAGTCAATAAGGCTGTAACAAAGAAAAATACTTTAAATGATTTGATTAAAAAGAAATTAGGCGTTTTAAAAGGAGCTCGAGGCTGTATTACGGTTCAATTTTTTGTGCATAAAACAAATAATAGTATTATAGGAATTGAAATTAATCCTCGTTTTGGCGGTGGATATCCCCTTGCATATTTGTCTGGCGGAAACTTTCCAAAATGGCTAATCGAAGAGTATTTACTAGGAAAAGAAATTTCCTTTTGTGATACATGGGAGGAGAATTTACTGATGTTACGATACGACGATGAAATACTAATTAATAGGTTTCGAGATGAGAAAAGTGGCCATTTTTGATTTGGATGACACCCTGTATAAAGAAATTGATTATGTTAAATCGGCATTTGATGCGATTGCAAGATACATTTTCAAGGAAGTAAAAGTAGATGCTTCTGTGGTTTATGATGAAATGATGAAATTGTATTTTAGGAATAAAGATGTGTTTGGCGAGATCACAAAAAAATATAGATTAACCAGCAATACTGCAAATTTAATCGAATTGTATCGCTGTCATCAACCAAATATAAGACTCCATGTCAAAAAGAAATTTGTATTAGAAGAACTAAAATCTCAAAAAGTAGATTTAGGATTACTTACTGATGGAAGAGGGTTGCAGCAGAGAAACAAAATCAAATCGCTAGAGTTAGAGCCTTATTTTACTGAAATTGTGATTTCTGAAGAATTTGGAAGTGAAAAACCGAATGAGGCAAATTACAGGCATTTTGAGTTGATATTTGGTAAGGCAAATTATTATTATATTGGGGATAATATTAAGAAAGATTTTATTGCCCCAAATAATTTAGATTGGACAACGATATGTCTTTTGGATAATGGTTATAATATTCACAAACAAGACTTTACGTTGCCTCTTGAAAATCAACCAGCTTTTAAAATTAAAGAATTTACAGATTTGAGGACTATTTTAATGGCTTAATCAAAGTACTATGCTAAGTGATAATTAAATAGGTTGTTTACCCTATTTTTTGAAAAATAGAGTACTATCCTTATATCTTTAAGTTAGAAAGTAACCGATATTTTTCCCCTAAAAAAAAGGGGGCTTCCAGCAGTAAAATGGATTTCTTCTACTGCGTTCGTCTCATTAAACAACCTGCTTTGAGTAGCAAACTGGGTTTCGTTCCATTCGGTATCGAATAAATTTTCTATTGCGAACCCGAAGGTCCAGTTATTTACTAGGTAATTCAAATTGAAATCGCTCACAAAATATCCCTCGGCTATGATGGAATTGTCCTCATTGGCTGGGCGGTCTTTGATAAAACGATAATTAAGCCCACCAGAAAAACCACCAAAGTTGGTGAATGAAAGCCCTCCGGAAGACGTTAGGTCTGGTGATAAAGGAATATAATTCTCTCCCTTGGCTTTTTCAGTACTTCTTGCATAGGCATAGTTAAGGTCTACATTGAGATAAAGCCAGTTTGTTAACTGATAGCGAAGCCCTAGGTCTGTACCATAGCGTTGTGTTTTTCCACTTGGCTCCACTATTCCGGCATCGCCAACATATACGAATTCTTGTTGTAGAAAAAGACTCCAAAGGGCTACGTTAAGCACTAGCTTGCCGATTGGTTTTATGATTGTCCCAATATCTGCTCCGTAAGCCGCTGGTAAAACCTCCTTTCCATTATTGGAAGTAACTACTCTTGTATCATTGGAATGAAAACCAATACCTGTCTTTGCAAAAAGTTGAAATCCTGGAGACACGGCAAAAATCACATTCAGTTTTGGGCTTAACAATATTTTATTCACACTTTTTTTGTCCTTGCCCTCAGACAACAGGTTGATGTAATCAAATTTAAAATAATCGATACGTAGTGCAGGATAGAAAGTCCATTTGTTTTTCTTGTATGTAGTATTAAAGAATCCATAGGCATTAAGTTCATCAACATTTCCCAGTGCAAATCGCTCCAAAATAACCTTTCTGTTCAATGTATGTGATAATTCTACCTCGTTTATATCATCATAGCGAAGGCCTACACCAGCCTCATATTTAAACTGGGTATCATGGTCACCAAGATGGAAGGTACGCTCATATTTTGTTTCCGCTCCTAAAACAGTACGGTCTTCTTTTTGTTTTATTTGATCTCCGTTTATTGGGTCTTCTAAAAAGAAAGTAAAGTTTGAATACAGCTCAAAATCATATTTTGAAATAAATACCTTGGATTTTATCCGCTGATGTTCGTCAATTTGCCTACTGTAGTTCACCCATAAATTAGATCTGCTAGTATGCCCACCCTCGGTATTATCTATGGCCCCGAATCTACTTATTAATCCTTGATTCACCGCCCGTTGTGGTATTTGGCCAGAAGCCTTCCATTTACTATTAAAATGAGAAATGGCAACACTTAGCTCTTGATTCTCCATATTATTGTAGTTATATTGCCCCATTATATTTAGGCGGTGGAAGTCTTGAGGAGATTCAAAAACACCATCTGTAGAGACAATTTCGGAGGCTATATATGCGTTGTGATGACCATCTGCAACTACTTTAAACATAGCCAGTGCCCTCAGTGTGTTGAATTTTCCAGCTTCTAAAGAAATTAGGTTTTCATCAATGATTTTTTTTGTTTTTAAATCTACATAGCCTGCTGTACTAAAATTTCCCTTTTCTGCATAATAGGGCCCTTTTCCAAAATCGATATTATCAATGGTTTCCGGGATTATAAAATGTAGGTCCGCATATCCCTGTCCGTGGGCATGGGAAACCATATTTACAGGTAGACCATCTACGTTAATGGCAATGTCTGTTCCATGGTCAATATCAAAACCTCTTAGAAAAATCTGCTCGGCCTTGCCCCCGCCAGCATGTTGCCCTATAATTAGGCCTGGAACCTTACGGAGGATTTCTTGAGAAGATTTTACGGGACTGTTCTTTACATCCACGTTCACAAAATTGCTTAATGCGTTTATCTTGGAAACTAGTATTACCTGATCCAAGGAAACAGCAGATTCTTTAAGTACAATGTTGACAACACCGTTCAAATCATCTTTTGAGATACTAATTTCTTGCTTCTCATAACCAAGGCTATAAAAATAGATAATGTCGTTTATTGAAATATCATCCAATTCAAAATAACCTGAAACGTTGGAATAGGTATATCCACCTGTCATTTTGTTATAGACTCCAACGCCTTCTAAAGGAATATTATGCTCAGAAATAATAGTACCACTTAACTCATGTGCGTCAAGGTTACCACATAGGGCCAAAAACCCTATGTATATTAAATATCGTATCATAATTATATGCTTTTTATAAGCTAGTGCTAAGCCTATTCTATTTACGCTATTGTATACATTGGAAATGCATCGACAAATTGTAATAAGACCAAAACCGCAGCAAAAACAACAGAGTTTTCTTATAAACCTGAGTTCGACCTAATCTTTGTTTACAGTTTAGATGCTTTTTTATTCAATTCAAAGCTAAATTTTTGAAGCTAAGGGGTTAATTTGATGAAATTTAGCGAGCAGTGGAAAAGAATCATCTCATCCGAAAGAAATGCAAATAAAAGGAAATCTTATCATGTAAACTTTTTGAAATATCTAGATATTTCTTCAAATTATTCATTTCAAATCGTATCCTTCTATTTGTATTTTCTAAATTAAACCTTAGGTCGAACTCAGGCTATAAAGGTGAGCAGCTGTGATTAGAACAATGTCAATTCATAAAAATCGATTCGTTATTTAGTTTACACTATTGATTTCTTTGGAGGTTTATAGGGTTTGGAAGAATACCCTTTTAAAGAAACCTTGAGGCGTACCCATAAAACCGTAAGTATTTTATTATTTGTTATTTGCTGTAATTTGAAACGGTTTGAAACAATATGTTTATCTACTTTAAATTCAACTTCTAAAGTAGTCCTTTGATGTTCTTGGGCATCTGTACGCCCCAGAAAGAGACTTAAAGTATTAAGCAAATGATGGGAATGGGCTTCTCCTGTATTATGATGGTCTAACTCATTTTCTAAATCGGTATTTACTGAGTGTTTTGCATAGTGCTCAACGTTATGAGACAAAATAAGTGGCGGTGCTTCCAAACTATGAGAAATCGTATGCAGAATATCTCGTATTTTATAATGTACAGGCCCAAGGGTATAGGCAATGGCCAAGAACAGTGCCGTAGATTTTAAAACAAAGGGTTTCAAACCATTTTTGTATTGCAACCGCATTATTTCCATATCATTTTCATCTCAATAATTCAATGATTGTTTCTTCTATAAATGTCGCATAATCAGCTATGGTCGGCAGTTCAAATATCTTGCTCAACAGAAAATTCATTTCAATTTCCTTATTAATCCTTGATGTTATTCTAATAGCTGCCAAAGAATGACCTCCGAGCGTGATGAAATTATCATGGATTCCTACTTTCTCTAATTGCAACACTTCTTTCCAGATATTCTCCAAAAGTTCTTCGATTTCGTTTCTTGGAGCCACAAAAGGCGTGTCTATTTCCGAACGGGTATCATTTAGGCTTTTCAATAGAACCTTATCTACCTTTCCATTAGTTGTAAGGGGTAATTCTTCCAAATATTTAAACAGCGTTGGAATCATATATTCTGGCAACTTTTTTGAAAGATGCATGTTCAATTCTATGGAAGGTAGCTTTGAATTTCCCGTATAGTATCCTACCAGGTGTTGTCGATTTTCTTGAGAATTATTTATTTCCTCGTAGCCTATCTCTTGCATAATGAGCTTAACCTCTTTTTCTTCAATATACTCATTGATTTCCTCTATAGTCTCGGCTCTTGTTTTGTGTCCTAGACGAACATCCCAACTGTAGGGGAAAGAATAATTGCTATATCCTTTTTCTTTTTTATGTACATAAATACCAACCTGATTAATGAGGCAATTTGTGGACCGCCCTGTATCTGTAGGTCGTACCCAAGCTACCTTATTTTTTAAATACAAAAGCATTTCACTTAAACTTACATCACTATATCTGTAAAAATCTACAAACTGTACCTTGTCAAATGTACTTTCATCACAAAACATAGACACATCCAAAAGTTGTTTAACGGCATCTTCTTCTTGGTGATATAACTTTCTGGCTTCCAATATAGTCTCGTCAATAGTGGTGATGTTTTCCGTATCACCCCAGAAAAGCTCTTCTGTTAGTCGGGTCTCAAAAAATTGACCTCTAGAAAGCCCTGTAACCACAAACGGAATATTCTTGTCCAGGGCCACTTTGGTACTTAGGGTGTAAATTGTCTTAAAGCAACCGTTGCATACATTTTTGTGCCTATGAAGACTGTCCACAAAAATTTTGTTCATATGGGGTGTTCCTCCGTACAGATGGTCTACTCCCAACCTTTTAACAACATTGTTAATATTGGCCTTGGCTTGATCCGAAATATATCCATTGTCCAAGGTAAAGGCCAAAACCTTGAGCCCCATATTTACAAGCCTTGCCAAAATGTAGGTGCTATCTTTTCCACCGCTTAAAAGAGATAAGCAATCATAGGCAGAAGAGGTGTCTTTATCTGTAGCAGAGGTGAGCAATAGTTTAAGTTCTTCTTCTGTTTTAAAATATTTATCAGTCTTGTCTTTGTAGCCCTTAAAGGCATTGCAGAGATGGCAAACGTTTTGCTCATCAAAATCTGCATTTGGGTAATTTGAAGGCAGGCCACAGTCTGAGCAATTCACGACTTCGTTTTCTGAAGGTCTATGTTTGCCATTTATAAGAACCACAGCGGCATTTTCTACAGCATTATGAGCGATAAGGTTAGCCTCAATGTCAGATAGTTCAATCCTAAAACCATTTAGCTTCACCTGTTCGTCAATTCTACCCAAATAAGCAAAGTCGCCATTGTTGTCTATACGTGCTAAATCTCCTGTGCTGTACATACTAGTATTAGGCACAAAATTATTTTCAATGAACTTCTTTTTTGTGAGAGCATCTAAATTGGAGTAGCCACCAGATAAGCCGATTCCGCTTAAATAGAGTTCGCCCACCACCCCCTCAGGAACCAAATTACCAGAAGTATCCAACACATAGGCGTTCATATTTGAAATGGGCTTTCCTATAGGTACGGACATTTCTTTATGTTCATTCGGATCAAACTCACAGACAATACAGCCCACGGTGGCTTCGGTAGGCCCGTATTCATTGTATATGCGTGTCTTTTTTCCTAAAGATTTCCTAATTTCGTTGGCCACGCTGTTCCTAAAATCTTCTCCTCCAACAATCATAGTCCTGATTGCTGAGGAGGACAAATCCATTCCTTGGATCAAGGCAATATGAGATGGGGTCAGCTTAATGGAGTTTACCTTATTGTCTGCTATTACCTGTAAAAGGGAAATATCCGGACCACTATCACTTTCTCTGTAAATAACCAATTCGCCTCCACTTAACAAGGGTAAAAAGGTAGAGGTAATGGTAAGGTCAAAACCTATTGAAGTAAAAAAGGGAAAGATAAAAGCATCCTCCATTTTATAGTAGATTCTGGCCCAACGCAAGTAGTTTGACAAAGCCCCGTGCGAAATCATTACACCCTTGGGGTTTCCTGTAGAACCAGAAGTGTAAAGAATGTAAGCAATATCATCCTTATCTGGCGGCATGCCATTAGCAATTTCCTTATTAGCTGTTGCAGCTATGCTTTCCAAATTCACCTCCAAAACTCTAGCGGACGTGTTGTGTATATTTATTTTCAACATACTATCAGTCAAAACGAACCTACAATCCGAATCTTCAAGAATATAATCGATACGTTCATAGGGCTGGTCAGATGCTATCGGAACAAAGGTGGCCCTTAGTTTCATTATGGCAATTAGGCTTATGATATATTCCGGACTTCGAAAAAAATACAGACCTACTTTATCTTTGGACTTTAACCCTTGTTGCTGTAAATAGGATGCTAATTGGTCAGCTTTTTTATTCAAGTCTCCATAACTGAGTAAACTGTCCCAAAATCTTAATGCTGTTGAATTAGTATTATCTTTTACAGATTGGTAAAACAGCTCAAGAAAAGGGCTGTAGGGTTCTTTTAGAGCCAACCGCTCCAATACCATGTTCTTTTCCGCAATAGTGATTATTTCAACTTGGTTTACCGGAGTATTTATATCTGCTAGCATGGCATCAATTAATTTCAAAAAGTGTTGAGGAACTTTTTGAGACAGATATTTGTCAAATGTACCGTGGTTTAAATCGAAGAAAATCTCAATCTCTCCTGTTGCATCAAAATCTACTACATGGCATCGTAATTGATGTGCTGGATCCGTATGGTTTGGATGAATCCATTCAGATTTCATTTTCATACCGTCAAAATCCGGAAAACTGGCATTGATGTAGTTCAATACTACATTAAAGCTCCTGCTCACAGCAGCATTAGACATTCCAGGCTGGGCATACCTTAAGTATGAGTTTGTCTCCAATTTTATGCGCTGCAAAACAGTGTTGAAGGTATCTTCCTCATCCATTTCGGTAATAAGGGGGTAGATTTCAATAAACATACCAGCCGTTTCTTTAAATATTTTGGTAGGTCTGTTATGTGAAGGCGTGCCAATGGCTAACTTTTTTTGACCACTTACTCTGTATAAATAACTAAAAAGAACCGTCGTGAATAGGTTGAAGAGAGTTAAATGTGGGGTCCATGATCGAATTTCTGTCTGTTTCGCTAATTCTCGAAATTGATCGGAACGTTGAGTTCCCAGTTTCAACGAAATACGATGGGCTTGGGTCGTTGTTCCCTTCTTTTTATTACCGTAGAGTACAGGAGTTGAGTTTAGTGTGCTTATTTTTTTGTTCCAATAAGAATGTATTTGTTCCTTTTTTTTACTGTTTCGTTCTTGTTGTTCATAAAGAACATAGGACTTAAAGGATGGGATTTTCGCAAAAACTTCCAAACTATTTTCATTGATATGCCTGTACAAAGTAGACATTGTCTTATATAGAATGGTCGATGAAGTAGCATCGGTTATAAGATGGTGGATGTTTAAGAACCAAATGAAACGCTCTTCATGTATTTTTAACAATACGGCATCAAACAACGGTTGTGCCATATCGAATTTTAGTCGACTTCTTTCCTTGAGCCAATTATGAATAATTGTTTCATCCTTTATCGTAGAAAAATCGATAACTTCTAATTGGTAAGGTACTTCCCGAAGAACAGTTTGGTAGGGTATATTGTCAATCTCATAAAAGATAGTCCTAAGGGCATCTGCCCTACAGATCAATTCTTGAAATGCTTTTTGAAAGTTTTGAATGTGAAGAGATCCCGAAATATCAAAAGAGTGGGCCATATTGTACAGCGGAGCTTCCGGATTAAGTTTTTGCCCCGTCCATAGTAGAAGCTGACTTTGGGTCAGCTGTATACCCTTATCACTCTTTATTTCCATAGTATGTTACTATTTGCCATAAACATATTCACTTTTTTGCTAGGTAATTAACAATATGTTCCACTGTCATAAAGTTTTCGATAAGCATATCTTCTGGAGGAACTTTTACCTGAAATTCTGTTTCAATATATAGAATAAGCTTCATCATACCCAGAGAATCTAGAATGCCTCCACCCAAGAGGTCGTCTTGAATATCAAGTTCCTCTTCCATTTCATTGTTCAACAATTGTTCTTTAATATATTTGATAAGAATGTCATTCATTTTATAGTTCGATTAAGGAATTTTTTATTGATTCACGGTCTATTTTCCCCGAGCTTGTCCTAGAGAAGTTATCTAGAATATCAATTTTATTTGGTATCGCATAAGAAGGTAAGAGCAACTTGCAAAAACTTACTAATTCCTGGGGTTTGGCTTTTGATTTGGGCATAAGTAAAACTGCCGCAGAGAGCTCCCTGTTATTATTCTCTTTTTCAATTACATATACCGCAGCTTCTTTAACTTTTTCATGCCGTGTAAGTATTGCCTCAACTTCATCGATCTCTACACGATAACCTCTAATTTTTACTTGTCGGTCATTTCTTCCCATAAAAACGAGTGCCCCTTTTTGATTTTGGTTTACGAGATCACCCGTTCTGTAATAAACAAATTCTAGCTGAGGGCCAATTGTTTCTCTATAAAGTGATTTCTCAGTCAGGTCTTTATTGTTCCAATAACCTTTCATCATTGTGCATGTTCTCACCACTAACTCACCGATTGTGCCAGGCGGTACTTGCTCATCATTCTTATTCAGTATCTTATATTCAGTATTGTCCCATACTTGTCCAATTGGGATTTGATCTTCCAAATCTGGTAGTTCTTGCAAATGATGGTATGTACATTGGTTTACTTCTGCCGGGCCGTACACATTTGAAAATTTAGCATGGGGCCAGTATTGCATCAAAGCTCTAAGGTATTTAACGGTAAAATTTTCACCACCGAACAATACCCACCTCAAGGAATACAGACCGTTTTTTTTCAGCACTCCACTTAACCAGAGTTGAATTAGAGCCAAGGGTACAGAATACCAGATGGTTAATTTCTCTTTTTCCATTAATTCAGCAAGGCTGGCTGGTAGTTTGGTATATGCGTCTGGCACTATTATGGTTGTTGCGCCCGCTAAAGGAGCTGAAAAATAACCAAAAGTAGAAATGTCAAAGTGCAAAGGTGCATGGTTTCCCACTCTATCTTCGCGATATAAGCCATACAAATTAACTGAAAGTTTTGCATAGTTCAATCCACTGTTATGGGTATGCATTATTCCTTTTGGAACTCCTGTAGATCCAGATGTATACATGATGTATGCCATGTCTTGCCCTAAAATTTTTACGGCCTTGTAATTTTCCATGGAAATACGGTAAATGGCATCCCAAGAGATAGTAGTTATAGGCAGCTCTCCAGAGAGCCCAATTATATATCTCAAGGGAGAACTCTTCTTGAGCAACATTACAATTCTTTTCGATTGTTTGGCTGTACTTACTAAAAATTTAATTCCGCAATCCTCTAACAAAAAAAGCGTTCTGGTATGAGGAGCCTGTGGATCCAAAGGAACGTAGGCTGCCCCAGATTTCATGATGCCATAAACGGCAACGGCCGTTTCTAGGCAACGGTTCATGTAGATTCCGACCCTGTCTCCTTTTTGGACCCCAGCATTCACCAAGTACTTTGCCAGTTGATTTGTTTTCAACTCCAAATCTGAATACGACAAAGAGTCGTTCCCACAGCGAAAAGCCTCCTTTTTAGGAAATAGCCTTGCTGAATTTTCAATGATATGTGGTAAGGTATATATCAAATTTTATTCATGAATTTGTATTGTTGTTGAATACATAAGTGGTTTAAACTTTTAAAACGACTATAAAATTGCCATTTTGACCTCATATATCATCTTTTTCTTGTTCAATAGAGCTACTCTACAGTACAAAAAAAGCCTGTATCTGGTCACAAAACCACCCTCCGATAGCTATCGGAATCACTTTAATTCAAAAAGTTTAAAACACTTCTACGAATTCCTCATTACTATAACCCTAAAAGATTGGCGATTATATTTCTTTGAATATCAGAGGTCCCCGCATAAATAACTCCCCCAACGGCATCGCGTAAATCTCGTTCCACTTCATTTTCTGTCAGGTACCCGCTACCGCCATGACAACGAATGGCATCCATGCTAGACTCGATAAAACTTTCACTAAGCTGCAATTTTAAAAGTGCCGCTTCCAACATTGCCGATTTCCCCTGACTTTTTAGCCAAGCTACTTTATAGAGTAAGAGTCTTGAGGTTTCTAACCGTAATTTCATATTTGCGATTCTATTGGAGACAGATTGGAATTCACTTATTGATTTACCAAATTGCTTTCTGTTCTTCACAAAATCGATTGTTTTTTCCAGCTGATGTTCCATGGACCCTAACTGACCAGCCAAAATACAACAGCGATCGAATTCAAGTGAATGAATGGTAATGCTCCAACCCGCTCCTTCGGCCCCAAGTCGGTTTTCTTCGGGAACAAAGCAGTCTTTAAACATTAAATCTCCTATAGGGACAGTCCGTAGCCCCATTTTTTCTTTATTGGGCCCTGTGGAGAATCCCTTCATTCCTTTTTCCACAAGAAAACCAGTAACTCCCCATTTTCCCATTTTTGGGTCTACGTTGGCAAATATCAATGACACATCTGCAATTGGGGCAAGCGTAATCAGTCGTTTACTTCCATTCAACACATAACCCCCATCTACTTTTTTTGCCGTGGTTTCCATGTTGAACACATCGGATCCGGCATTGATTTCGGTCAATGCATGGCATCCGATTAATTCTCCTGAGCTTAAGGCCGGCAGGTATTTTTTTTTCTGAGATTCTGTACCAAACTGAGATATGGGTAACTGTACTGTCCACATTTGGGCATTTAGACCAAAAGCCAATCCGTTATCTCTGGAGCCGTAACCGAGTCCTTCCATGGCCATGGTTGCAGAAAGAATATCCACATTTTCTTTAGCGCCGCCATAGGCTAGGGGAGTGGCCAAGCCCAGTATGCCAAAATCTGCACATTTTTGCCAATCATCTCGAGAAAAAATACAATTCTGATCTCGATCTACAATAGCAGTATTTAAATGCTCTTTTGCAAATGCAATTACTTTACTTTTATAATCAAGTTGTTCTTTTGTCCAGGAAAAATCCAAAGTTTCTAATGGTTTAGTCAGCGATTTCAATTTCGGGTGATTAGTATCAATTTCTATTGAAACCCAATGTTTACTTTTAAGTGTTAAAATTACTTTATATTTAACTGCATATCAAGTCTTAAACATGCTTCTAAACTATTAATTGTTTAAGTTTAACGAAAATGCTACTTAAAGGTAGGCCTATTTTGAGAACTATGAGAAATATCGTATTTTTCAAATGGCAGACCTTCGAAAAGTATCTATCTGATTTTTGGAATGAAAATCAAATAGATTCACCTGAGAAATGGAAAAAACTTGTTCCTCGAATTCTTGTAATAGTTGGGGGCTTTTTTATTCTGAACAAAATAATTATCCGAATGGTCACCATGCCATTTGAAGTATATTACAATGATTTTCTCTTTTTTGAATTTCTGAAAAAATGTATCCCAACCTATTACTTATGGGTAATTGTTTTTTTATTGCTTGTCTTTTTTTGTAAAAAAATATTCATACCCTGGGCGAGCCTTCAAGAGGGTAAAACGGTGAGAAATTTTGTGCTCTTTGTTTGTGCTATTCTGGTATGGAAGCACAGTACTCACGATTACAATCTATTATTTGACCAGGGTTATTATGCAGATAGAATCTTATTAGTATTGTCTTTGATTCTTGTTTATTGGAGACCTGCCTTTACGATACTTTTTTTGTGTATTCTATTTCCGTTAGTCGGTCAACTTGAGGTCATAGAGGTTTTTGCACGTTCTACCACCTTCTTATTAAGTAGAGTAATTATTCTGTTTATTACATTTTTCCTAATTAATTTATTCAGTAAAGGTTTTCGCTTTACCGACTTTGTTTTTATGCTTGGTTGTCTTGTTGCTGCCAATTATTTTGTTTCTGGATCAGGTAAGATCATGCTTGTCGAATGGATTTTCAATGATCAAGCAAACAATCTTATCGCCACGACCTATGCAAATGGTTGGCATTCCCATTTGAGTTCCAAATCGATTTCCGAGCTGGTGCGATTTATGGGTATGTTCAACGTGCCCATTCGACTTTTCTCTGTTACCGTTGAATGTGGCTTTGCTTTTATGTTCTTTCATATAAAATGGGCTCGACTGCTACTCTTCGGAGCAATTATCATGCATTTGGGAATCATTTTTTATTCTGGAATTTTTTTCTGGATGTGGATGTTGCTCATTGTGGCAATGCTCTTCATCTTTCGAAAAAAGAGGTTTGAAGAAATCTTGATTTTTAACAAAAGATATTTTCTCGTAGCCCTTGTAATTATCATCAGTGGAAGGTATTGGGTTGGACCAAGCCCAAAAGTTTGGTTTGATTCCCCGGTGAACTACACCTATAAGTTCGAGGCTGAAATGGAAAATGGATCCAAACAAATGCTACCACCAGATTATTTTTCGCCGTATGATGTTCAGTTTACCTTTGGTAGTTTCAAGTATTTAAATGACAACGATCCACTTCTAGAGGTCTTATGGGGGGCATCTGGATCAAGATCACTTCATGCTTACTTTCAAAAATCTATGAAGACTTCTGAAGAAATTTTCGAATATGAAGAAAAGTACGGCCGAATCTATACTAACAAATCGAGTAAAGACTTATTTAAAAAATTCATTAAGGACTATGTTACAAATTGGAATAGTGGTAAGGGCGATAAAAGTTTGCCTTCCTTCCTTACGGCTCCGAGGTTGTTATTGACCTATCCTAAATGGCCAGACGGTCCAAACGAACAAAAGATCATAAAGGTCAATGTACACGAAGTTACTACCTACTATTCAGATGAAACTGGGTATACTGAAATTAGAAACCGAAAACTTTTGAGTATTCCTATTTTGAAAGGAGATTAATTTTTTGGAATGTCAATCGATAGTACTTTTCTCTTTCGAATTTCTAGATAATTTTCACCGTCAAAAAAAGACAACTTCTGATAGACGTTTATTTTGGATATATCATTCTTGCCATCGTAAGTAGACGTTGTCGTAGCCGGAAAAATGACACGTTGAGGAGGAGCTGATAATGCTCTAAACCACGGATTTAAGGTCAGTTTATATTTTTTTTCAGTGGCGAACTGGATTAAATATCGATTGAATTTCTTAGAAAGCTCAGGGTTAAAGCGATTCATTCCAAGTTCTTTTTCCAAATCCAAAATATCATCAGCTGTTTTTGCTTTCAGGAGTTCTTTTACGATCTTACCGTCTGTGGAGACACCCCAATTGATTGCCAAGGTTTGATTTTTGTGTATAAAATGGAATCCATTACTCCAGGTGTAGTCGTAATATTTAGGCCATAAAAATTGGGATGGCAGATCTGATTTCTCCCCTGTTTCATCTTCAACTTCGAAAGAGTATGTATAATTTACTGGGGAATCATGCCATACATAGACTCCTGGCCTTAACCATTTGATGGATGTGAAAATCAATAAAGTCGACAACAAGAAATGCCAAATGGTAAATTTTCTGATTATGGTCTTAAAGATTTCCTTCTTCCATAAAAAATAAAGTAAGGTTAATTCGAAGACCATCCACGGCCAAAAAAATATTCCAGTCATTACAAATACAAGTGAATGAAAGAGGATAAAGCCCATCAAAAAGAAACCTACGGTTTTAGTTTTGCCCCATAGAATAAAAAGACCCCCCGCCTCGAATATCAGGGTACCCGTTTTTAAGAGCGTATTAAATTTTGATGCAAAAACGGTTATTTCAGACAACAGATTATCTCCGAGGAAACTAAGCCATCCATCAGCGTACATACTTGGCAATAATAAATATATGTGGTTCTTTGTAATCCATCCGAGCTTTAGTTTGCCATATCCGGCCGGAAAATAACTACTAGCAATTATACACAATAACACGAAGACGAAAGGTGCAATTTGCCAACGTGATTTACTATAGACCAACCATACTAGAAGTTGTGTGCAAAACAGACATAGTACCCTTATGGTGAGCTCGGTTACACTCCAGTTGCTGAACGGAACAGGCTCTCCATAGTGAATCAGAATAGGGAACAGCAGATAGAGCAGTAGAAAATAGGGCCGCCAAATTACCAAAATAGTCAGTACCAGCACCAGGCTCCTTTCCAAGAAAAACCATTCGTTTAGAAAGTAATTGAAAGGGAAAGTAATGTGCGACCATGTTAAAATACAGGTGCAGACCCCAATAATCCATCGAAAACTTTTACCACCTTCTAATTTGTCCCATTGAACAAGTAACAGTTTTCTATGCCATATTAAGAGAAGAACAATCGCTGGAAATGCGAGGGTTAATAACAAATTACCTTTGAAATTTTGGCTCGGTTCCGTTGCCAACATTGTTTCACTAAAATTGAACGGATCAATTTCGGTAAGTAGCGTATACCATGTATTGAACAATACAAATGCGATACCTAATATTCCTATTTGGAATAACGACGGAGTTGCTTGTTGAAGGGTTTGCGGCACTATTTTTTCAATAGGCTTTAAAAATTTTGGCACTTCGAAATCCGTATTGGCCATATCTTCCCTTTATTAGGATGAAAGCTAGATTTGAACGGTCTTAAGCAAAAAGTGATAAGGGTTTTTGGCGTCCTCGGGTATATTCTCTATGGCTATCTCTAATCCTATTCCGAATTCATTCGCTAGATCTAAAAATAAACCCATGACTACTTGATCCTCCATGGCCCAACCTGTAGAATCAAAGACCGTACGTCTACTTTTTGCGTAGGCATACGAGGCGCTGTTTTGAGCCAGATCTACCAAATCGGGGCCTATCTCCTCATTTTTTAGTTGTTGACACTCTCCTTCTATTTTTGCTTGTTCAAGAAAATCAGGACATACCAAACTTTGTTTCAGAAAACTCAAGGGCAGTTCTATTTTCCCTGGAAAATCTGAACCGATTGCATTAATATGAAGTTGAGAGTTCGTTTCCAAGTCATCGAATAAGGGCCCTGCTCCGACAGCAATTGAGGTAGAAGTACATACAATATCACAATTTTTTACTATTTCTTCAATGGTAGCAGGAACAATATCAGCGGTTATCCCAAGCATAGAACAGCGATCCTCAAATGAATTGATTGCTTTTGTATCGCTGTCAAAAATAAGAATCTTGTTTAATTTAAAAAGTCGTGAAATAGCATGGAGCTGGGTCACTGATTGGGCGCCACAACCAATAAGTCCCAATACAGAACTGTCTGGGCTAGCCAGGAATTTACTTGCAATAGCCGATGCAGCACCTGTTCTAAGTGCGGTTAATAAAACACCATCAATAATGCCGTTCAAATGCCCCGTTTTGGTATCATAAGACGAAATGGACGATAATATGGTCGGGAGTTTAAAAAGAGAAGGGTTCTTCGGATGGTAACCTACCACCTTAATAACAATTTCATTTCCTTTGCGATGAACTGGCATCCACTCAATTAGCCCAGGAATATCAGAATTATAATTGAAGCCTGATCTGATTGGGATTTCAATTTTTTTAGGATCGTATGCAAGAATTACATTGGTCAACCTATCTATTAATACATCCATTAGCCTATCCAAACCGTAGTTCTCCACTATTGCATTTACGTCATCCCCTGACAAAACGAAGGTTTTTTTATTTTTCATTAATATGTATTTGGCTTTTAAGGGGGGGTTACAGATTGTTATTTGACAAGTTAAACTTTTTTCATAACATGAATTAAAAATAGATTCCATGATTCGACAAAAGGATATATCTTTAGGTCAATGTGTATCATATTCCATGAAATGCTTCCATTTAACGGTTTTTTTTAGAAAATAAATGTTTTTTCCCTTACTTCGATAAATACTTAATTTTTATTATACTATTCAGATTAGTAAATCATTAAGCTCAAAGCAAGCCTGCCTTCGGTAGGCAGGTATTGGTGAATCTGCCTTCGCGCAGGTAAGTAATACGCACTAATGTGAATAAAATCATACAGCAAAATAAGTGTTATGAAGAAAATATTGTTTAGGTTCATTTTAATTATTTTATTTCTCGTTCCGCTTTCCAGCTTTTCGCATATACCCAATCAGAGTTATATTTTTCTTAGGATTTACGAAAAGGAAGGAATAGAAGGGCGGTTTGAGCTAAATATTAGGGAAATAAATAAAGTTTTTGGTTTAGATTTAAAAAAAGGAATAAAGTTCAATGAATTGGATCCTTATATCGAAGGCATTCAGGCTTACCTTCTAAAGAATGCCGCTTTCTCTTCAAAACTGGGCCGCCATAAAATTGTTTTTAGGGAAGTTGGAATATTTCCTGGCAATCTTGGAGATTTTATACAATTCTATTTTATATTGGAAAACACCAAAGTCTTGCCCGAAGATTTAGACGTTGAGTACAGTGCCGTATTTGAAAAGGACGCTACACATAGAGGTTTTTTGATTACAGAATACAATTGGAGGGCAGGGGTAATCAATCAAGAGACCAATATTTCTCTCGATTTTGGCCCTAATGATACAAAATCTACTTTAAACCTTACCAATGTCTCTCTATGGAAAGGCTTTGTTGCAATGATAAAACAAGGTATTTGGCATATTTGGATAGGATTAGATCATATATTGTTTTTGTTGGCATTGATACTCCCCTCTGTTGTTCGAAGAAAGCGGTCTGCGAATATGAGTGTTACGCAAACTGCAGATCCAGGCTATAGCATTTGGAGCTGGGAGCCAGCTATGAAATTCAAGTCTGCCTTTTTATATATCGTCAAAGTCATTACATTCTTTACCATAGCACATACGATTACTTTGAGTTTAGCATCCTTGAAAATCATTATTCTTCCATCGCAACTTGTAGAATCGGTCATTGCTCTATCTATTGGGTTGGCAGCTTTTCACAATATTCGCCCCATTTTTAAAGGTAGAGATTGGATTATCGCATTTGGTTTCGGATTGTTTCATGGATTTGGATTTGCCAGTGTTTTAGGAGATCTTGGACTAACAAGAGAGTTCTTGACCCTATCCTTATTAGGATTTAATGTTGGCGTAGAAATAGGACAGTTAGTAATTATTCTAATAATTTTTCCTTTTCTTTTCCTTTTACGAAAACGAACTTTTTATCCAAAACTACTGGTTTATGGTTCTGTCTTGCTCATAATTGTTTCGTTATATTGGTTTATAGAACGGGCATTAGATGTGAATTTTGGCATTGAGGATTATCTTAGATCAGTTGCTTACGAAATAGCTGTTTACCTCGGGTTTCGGTAGTGAAATTATAGAAACTCTAAAAGTTGTATAACTACGAGGACGGAAATTGGATAAGGTTTATACAATTTTCATTACGTAAAAGTTAGTGAAAGAAGAAATGGAAATACAAGGTAATAAAGAGTCGCTCCTGAGCCACTGGAAGAACAGAAGTAAAAAAGAAAATCTGGAAAAAGCTATTTCCCCTGCTCCGGCAGATGCTATCATACCGCTTTCACATGGCCAGCAACAGTTATGGTTTCTTCAACAATTATATCCAAACAATCCTTTTTATAATTACTCGGAATCCTATGTTTTAAAGGGTCTATTACAGGTAGAACATTTACTTAAAGGGCTGCAGATGATTTATCGGGCACATGATATCCTTGGATCCACCTACCATATAGAAGATGGTAGGGCCATTCAGCGAATAGGTACTCATAATGACCTAATAATTTTAAAGCACGATCTAAGTAGATCAAACAAATCCGAAGCCAGAGAAAAAGCACAAAAAATAATGCTGGAGGAGGCTACAAGATCATTTGACCTTACAAAAGGTCCCTTAATGAATGCTTCTTTGATCAAACTTGACGCTACCGAACATATCTTGCAGATTACTTTGCATCATATTGTAACCGATAAATGGTCTATGGGTATTTTGAGACAGCAACTTGCAAAATACTATACAGACTTGTGCTCCAATCTTTCTATTGTGGAAAATAAGACGGAGATACAATATGCAGATTATGCGTATTGGCAACATAAAAGAGAAATTGATACCAAGCAACTTTCCTATTGGAAAGATAAATTATCTGGTGAGATTCCACTGCTCGATATTCCTACGGATTATACACGGCCTATACATCCGTCTTTCAAAGGGGCCTTTCATGTCCAGAATTTTTCGAAGGAACTTTCAAGTGGAATTTTATCCTTGTCCAAAACATTGAATACTACGCCCTATGTGTTGTTACTTTCGGTATATTATAACCTACTGTACCGCTATAGTGGGCAAAAAGATATCCTAGTTGGCTCCCCTATATCTAATCGAGATCAGAAAGTACTAGAAGATTTAATCGGGTTTTTCAATGATACGGTCGTGTTACGAACAAAACTTTCACCAACTATGTCTTTTGTTGATCTGGTGACAGAAGTTCGCAAGACAACCCTTGAAGCCTTTTCCAATAAAAATGTACCTTTTGATTTGTTGGTCAAGACTTTAAAACCTGAAAGATCATTACATATTAACCCCTTCTTTCAGGTAATGTTCCTGTATCATTTGGTGCCTCCAACGCCAAATTTCGGGTCGAATCTAGAACTTTCACATTCAGCATTTGATAGCGGAGTTTCCAAATTTGACCTTACCATGTACATTTCAGAAGATAATGGTTTGCTTTCCGCTACTTTTGAATATGCAACTGATTTATTTCAGGAGTCCACTATTAAAAGGTTTCAGGAGTATTTTAAGCTATTGCTCCAAGGTGTTTTGGAGAATCCCAAGCAATCGATTTCTGAGATACCTATGTTGACTCAGGCAGAGGAAGCTCTTATCTTTGCCTCTGGATCATTGAGAAAACAGCCGTTCGACAAATACAAAGGAATACATCAAATTATCGAAGAGGTGGGCAAAGATAATCCAGACGGTATTGCTTTGGTTCTTCAGGACACATCTATGTCCTATGAACAGCTAAATGGTAGGGCAGAACTATTAGCCAAGGTTCTTTTGAACAGAACAAATAAAAAAAATGAGGTCGTTGGCTTGTGCCTAGAGCGGTCATTGGACATGATTGTTGGCATATTGGCTATTTTAAAAGCAGGATGTGCCTATCTGCCCATCGACCCTGAATACCCCGTGCAACGGATCCAATTTATTTTAAAGGATGCTGATGTAGATTTAATCCTGACACAAAAGTCCTTGGCCTCTATTTTTGAAGAATTTGGTAGTAATACCATAAAGATTGATTGCGAAGAGACATTTTTGAATAATTCAGAAAAGAGCTTGCCTTCTGTACGTGATGAAGATATCGCCTATGTCATGTATACCTCAGGAAGCACAGGACAGCCCAAAGGCGTACCAATAACGCATAAGAACATTATAAACTCTACACAAGGTAGGCTTGAGTTTTATACCGAAAACCCGACATCTTTTTTATTGATGTCCTCCATTGCTTTTGACAGTTCTATGGCCGGTATTTTCTGGACACTTTGTACAGGGGGTACTTTGATCATTTCCGAAAATAGGATAGAACAAGATATTAGCCGTATTGGAGACACCATCAAAAAAAACAAGGTTAGCCATACCTTAATGCTCCCCACTTTATACAAACTTGTACTCGAACATTCTGCTATCGACAACTTAGAAAGTTTGACAACGGTGATAGTAGCAGGAGAGGAATGTAAAGTTTCTATGTGTAAGGAACACTTTAAAACTTTGCCCAAGGTGAAGTTGTACAACGAATATGGGCCGACCGAGGCAACGGTATGGTGTATTGCACATCAAATAAAGGAAAAAGACCTATCTAACCATATTCCCATTGGAAAATCGGTGGCGAACGCCAAGATATACCTATTGAACCAAGAGTTGCAACCAGTTCCTTTTGGTGCCGTGGGAGAAATCTACATAGGTGGTCCCGGATTGGCGGAGAAATATTTGAATAGACCTGAATTGACCGATGCGGTATTCATAAACGACCCATTTAAAGAAAAGACCAGGGGAAAATTGTATAAAACCGGCGATTTAGGAAAGTTTCGAGAAGATGGTATTATTGATTTTTTAGGCAGGGCCGATCAACAGGTTAAAATAAGAGGTTATCGAATTGAATTGGACGAGATAGAAAAAATAATATTAGACAACGCCATGGTTGATAAAGCGGTGATTGTTGTCGAGGAGTTAGAAAGAGACAACCAAATGGATGCTACTGCCATTCCTGAGGCCTATGAACTGATGATGCTTTTGGATTATTATTTAAGAGAGCAAGAGGTCGATGAATTGTTAAATTCTATAGATTCTTTGAATAAGGATCAAAAGGAATATTTATTACAACAGATATCGTAACCCGAATGAATAAAATTTAAGATGAGACGAATAAAAAGATCGAAAGAGTTTGAAATAACGGTTGTTATCAACAATGACAATTTTATTCGCCCCCCTAGAGAAGCACAGCGAAATGCCGTGGTGAACAGAGCTATCAAGGAGTTTGCTGCCGATTTGAATGCGCTTCATTATCAAACAAAGAGCTATGTCTTAGGAGCTACTGTAAATTCCTTTAATAATAGGGAACAAGAAATACTTAGTGATCAGGAAATCATGGAAGACTGGCAAATTCCTGTTATGCAGGTCATGGCCCAAGTGGTGTCTGAAAAAGGAGGAGATATTTTAGAAATAGGTTTTGGTAGAGGTGTTTCGGCAGATATGATCCATGAATACCCAATAGCATCTCACACCATCATAGAATGCAATGATGCTGTTGTGAACCAATTTCATGTCTGGAGAAAAAAGTATGCTGAAAAACAAATAACGCTTGTTCACGGCCTTTGGCAGGATACTATTAAAGATGTAGGGCTTTTTGATGGTATTTTTTTTCATACCTACCCCTTAAGTGAAGATGAATATATGCGGTATGTGAATGGGAGCATCACCTTTGCGGAACATTTTTTCCCTTATGCAACCCAGCATTTAAAACCAGGAGGGGCGTTTACCTATTTTTCAAATGAAGTAGATTCATTGAGCAGGGAGCATCAGCGATTGCTATTGCGCTATTTTTCTTCTTTTTCAGTACAAATTGTACCCTTGAAAATGCCTATGGATGTAAAAGATACGTGGTGGGCAGATTCTATAGCAGTAATAAAAGCAGTAAAATGATAAAAGACGAGCTAAAAAATAGAATTAGGAAACTCTCTCTAGAAGAACGTAGATTGGTCTTTTTTAAATTAAAGAATTTGATAGGGAAAGATTTGGATTATATGCCTTCTGAAAGACCCAAACACTTGGTTGCCTATATTCAGTCAAACGGGCCTTTTGATTCACAGCAGTTAAAATCGTATCTAAAGGAGCGTGTTCCAGACTATATGATTCCACCTGCTATCTCCATAGTCGATTCCATTCCCCTGCTTCCCAATGGCAAGATCGATAAAAAAGGGTTAAGCAAGAGAAGGCAGATAGAAGCACAAGAAAGACCAAGTCCGGTTGAGGGCCCTGCAGATGATATAGAGATGAAATTGGTAGGTATTTGGGAAGAGGTATTGAATTTTAAACCTGTAAGTACTAATGATAATTTCTTTGAAATAGGAGGTGATTCTATTTTAAGCATTCAAATTATTGCAAAAGCAAGAGAAAAAGGAATGGTTATCTCTCCAAATCAATTATTTGAACATCAGACTATTAAAGATATTTCGGTCTTTATTTCTTCAAATAAAGATCAAAAAGAAAAATGGGATTATTTGGTTCCTCTTCGTAAACAGGGTAATAAAACCCCTTTGTTTTGTATTCATGCTGGGGGAGGCCATGTTTTCTTTTATAATTCTCTGACCAATTATATGAATGTTGAAAGACCAATTTATGCAATTCAATCATCAGGGCATTACGGCGCCAAACGCATGCACAATAACATAAAAGAAATGACTCGGGATTATATCGATTCAATAAGATCTGTTCAACCGAGCGGACCATATAATGTATTGGTATATTGTTTAAGTGTCACTATTGGTCATGAAATGGCCATACAAATGAAAAAATTGGATTTGGAACTTAATTTAATTGTAATGGATACTATGGCAAGGCCATGGTCTTTAAACAGCCCTGATCGACTACAAATGAGATTTAAAGGGCTCGTTAAAAGACTTTTAAGTAAACCTGTTTTAACAATTAGAACCATGGTTGTAGATAGGATGCCTCAGATAAAAATCATGATGGTTAAAATTTTCGGAACGAACGATCAGAAGTTGTTGGAGACGCTAAAAGCAAACCTTGTAAAAATATGTTTGGATTATGAGTGGAAACCCTATCGCGTAAAAATTTCTTTAATACTTACAGATAAGTCAGATAAAAGTTTAAATATTGAAACTATCAAGTCATGGGAAGAAATTGCATTGGATGGAGTTGAGGTAATCGATACTAAAGGGAACCATCGTACCCTATTTGAAGAACCAGATGTGAAGTTTGTGGCAGAAACGATAGAAAAAAGTATTCGAGAATAAAATGAAGCAATTATTTTAATAAAGACTCCATTGGACGATTATTTTAATTTAGAATATAGAAATGTACATGTATGGCATGCAAAGCTAGACCTTACTTCAGATACGCTGAAAGAGTACAATGAGTTACTCTCAGATGATGAAAAAAAGAAATCAGGTAAATTTCGTTTTCTTAAAGATCAGAAAAAGTTTATTGCTTCCAGAGGAATTTTGAGAGTATTATCAGGCCATTATTTGAATACGGATCCTGAAAAAATCATATTTAAATATGGAGAATATGGTAAGCCCGAATTTGATTTCCCCACGCAACTAAAGTTTAATATATCACATTCCGAGAATATGATTGTTTTAGGATTTGTAAAAAATGATGAAATTGGAGTCGATGTTGAGAAAATAAAAAACAATTTTAATGTTATTGATATTGCCCAAAGCTTTTTCTCGTTCGAGGAAATCAATAAACTTGAGTCTTTACCTGAAAATGAACAGTGTTTGGCCTTTTATCGTTGTTGGACCCGTAAAGAATCATTTATCAAGGCAAAAGGAAGTGGACTTTCGTTTCCGCTTGATTCATTTACAGTCTCTTTAGATACTAACGAAGATGCGGAATTACTTGAAACCAAATGGAATTCCTCTGAAAAGAAAAGTTGGAAAATGTTTTCTTATACACCTGCTGAAAATTATATTGGCGCACTTTCGGTACAAGGAGATATTCGCTCTGTAAGGTATTGGAATTGGGAGGCATTTATGGGTGAAAACGAATAAGCTGAGTTCGACCTAAGGATTTAAATGAATAAGGCCAATTGATTTGTTTTTTCTACATCAAATTTAATACTTGGTTTCTTTTCTTAGAAAGAATAGGCAATGAAACTGGCAATCAGGTTGGTTATAAAAATACCAAAACTTCTATGCCTTGAATGGTCTGCTTGAGCGATGTTTTTTAATTGGTCGTTTATGGTTTCTATTAACCTGAGTTTGACCTAATCTTTGTTTACAGTTTAGCAGATTTTTTATTCGATTCGAAGCTAAATTTTTGAAGGACTAACGGGTTAATTTGATGAAATTTGGCGAGAAGTGGAAAAAAATCATCAAATCCGAAGGAAATACAGATAAAAG
>JASFYU010000029.1:0-10099 GCA_045046905.1 Flavobacteriaceae bacterium
TCATCAAATTAACCCGTTAGTCTTTCTAAAATTCAGCTTCGAATTGAATAAAAAAGCATCTAAACTGTAAACAAATCTTAGGTCGAACTCAGGTTATTACAATGCCTGTACATTTAAATCATGCTGGATATTCATAAACGATGTTATTGCCATTTAAGGCAGTACTAAAAACTATTATTACCTTAGTAAATCAAACATTCTAGTGTATTTAATAAGGAAGCTATTATTTAAAGGATTACCATCACGCAGGTTATGATTATAGACCACGAATAAACCCGTATTGGCCTCTTGCAGCCATCCCAAACGAAAATTATATGCCCAAGCTTTTTCTACGGTATTATTCTGAATTAATCCCTGTACATAGAGATTGGGTTTAAATGAGTATGACAATTGGCTAATAAAAACATTGGCCGAAAACTTACCCATGGGCAAATTGAACTTGTTATACATATATGTGAAGGAAGTATTGAACTTGTCGCCAAATCTTAATCGTAGCGTACCACTGTTCAGATATCTACTTCCGCCAAATGAACCGCCCATTACGGACCTTAGACTGAAAGAGATCGGTTTGCTCATATTGGTAAAAAATATTTGTTGGGACTCTAAATGATTATACACCCCAGGTTGCACCCAAATCCCATCAGAAATTTCAAATTCTTCCAAAAGCCCCTCTGTGGTAACGTTCATCCCGGTATGGAACTCCATTCCATTTTTAAATTCCCAATGGTTGTCTATATGTAAAAAGCTGGTCTCCAAAAAACCGTCAAAATCCCAATAGCCACGATACGAAACATGTGGCCGAAGTTCTAAAATCTTGGAGTTTTCATTTTTTGGGCGAAAATGATATAGTACCAGACCTTCTGCCTTTCTAAATCCAGAGCGTCTCAAAAAACCCACTTCAGGATTAAAGCCTTTACCCACTTCGGTATAACCCCCATTGATCAACCAATTGTTCCATTTATAATCGGTCTGAAATTTGAAGGCATGCTCATTTTCGGCCTCATCTACACTCGAAGTTTTGGCATAGAAACCAAACATCCTCGCTTTTTTTCCCAGGCCCAATTTGCCATCAATAGCTATGGTCCTGTTGAAATCGTCTTCCGCTCCAATTCCCTCCCGGTTTACCAATATAGCCCCTATGGCAGACCTTCCTTTGAATTCATGGTTGACCCGGGCCACCGTAAAATTATTTTTTTCGATACCCACTTCCTTTACATCATCTGTAAACATGGTCAATAATCCTACATTGGTCTGGTTCAATTTACCGGATAAACGAGCTCCTCCTATAATGGGTACTAGATTTCCATCATCACCTATACCAATACGACGACTAAAGAAAAGATCCACTTCTCCGGGACTCCCCACACTAAACAATCCGGCATTTTCTAAAAAGAAAGAACGTTTTTCAGGAAAAAAGAGGTTAAACCGGTCCAAATTGACCTGTTGTTGGTCTACCTCAACCTGTGCAAAATCAGTATTGTAGGTCATATCTAGGGTGAGACTGGGCGTAATGCTATATTTGATATCACCACCTAATTCAGCCGCGTATTTTGCCTTGGATCCGGCCTGCTCAAAATTATTGGAAACCTGACCTAGAATATAAGGAATCACCTTAAGGTTACCTGGGCTCTTTAAGTCTAATCCGGTAAGATTCCCGGCAAGGGACAAACGGTTTAAATTGAACCCTATTGGAAGGGATGCCCAATACACCACCTCATTGGTTTTTCTAATATTTCTACGAAAATTGACGCCCCAATCCTTTCCTCCTTGAAAACGAAGTGTACGCAAAGGAATCGCAAATTCGGCACTCCAACCATATGGCCCTACTTCAGTCTTTACTTTCCAAGAACCATCCCAATTGAGATTGAACCCCCCTACGGCACCTCCTTGTTGTAGATTGGCATTAAAATTAAATTGCCCTTCATTATCTACCTGAGCGTCATATTCGACCCCTAAGGAATTGGTGCCAAAAACAAAACCGTTCTGATTGTCCTTATAGGTGTCCAAAATAAATATGAAGGCGTCGGTATTGTCCAAATTGGCATCACGTCGAGCACTGGACACTACCAATTCATTGGGTCTAGAGTCATAACAGACCACGGCAACATAGAAAGTCTCGGCGGTATAAGCTATACGGATTTCTGTTTTTTCACTGGCCGTTTGTCCATAATTGGGTTGGAATTGACTTAAATTCCCAAAAGGTTCAATTTGTTGCCATACGTCATCGTTCAGTACATTTCCGTCAATTTCTGGAACAGTGGAAATTGATACAGCCTGGGCCGTAGGACGTTCACTGGTCTTCCCGTTGGTGTTTTGGGAGTTGCTAATTATAGGAAATAGTAAGATTAAATAGGAAACAAGGGATAATTTGAAAAACTGCATTTGTATTTCTGATTGGTTTTGCTTAAGGTTTATCTTCACAGAAAATAATCCTGAAGCCTAATTATTACGTTTTTAGTTGTTGAATGGAAAAAAACTACTTCTTTTCACTCATTTTTTCTAGTTCGAGGTTGATAAAATTAATCTGCCCATGGTTTAATTTAAATTCAACAGCTGCCGCATTTTGAACGGATTGGCTTTCATTTCTGGCTCCTGTCAGGACTGCGGTAATTCCAGGTTGTTCCAAAGTCCATTTTAGTGCCAATTGAGCCAAACTACCACCTTTTACTTCGGCCAAAGGCCTAATATTTTCAAGAAATGCATTGGTTCTGCTAATATTCTGGTCTGTGAAGTAGGGATTGTTTGCCCTATGATCCCCTTTGTCGAATTGTTGCCCTGGTCTCATTTTTCCTGTCAAAAGCCCTCTTTCTAGAGGGCTGTAGGCCAGTATTGATTTTTTGTTCTGAATGCAATAGGGCACTATTTCATCTTCAATACCTTTGTTCACCATGCTAAAAGGTAGCTGGTTGGAGGCAATATTCACATACTTTTCGGCTTCCTTCATCTGATCCACACTGTAGTTGCACGCACCTGCATGACGTACTTTTCCATCTTGTATTAATTGGGCGACGGCCTCAAAGGTCTCTTGGATAGGGGTGGAGGTGTCTGGCCAATGGATTTGGTACAGATCTATATAATCTGTTCTAAGCCTTTTAAGGGAATCCTCCACTTCCTTTATTATACTTTTTTTACTGGCGTATTTATAGATATCTATGTCCTTGCCCTGGTTGTCCTTGCTGTGAAAATGAAAAACACCTTTTGCAATGTCCCAACGCAGGCCGAATTTGGTCAGGATTTGCACCTTACCTCGGGGAAGGTCCTTTATGGCCTCCCCCACGATTTCTTCGCTGGCGCCCTGCCCATATACAGGGGCGGTGTCGATCGAGGTTACCCCTTGGTCATAGGCGCTTCTGATTGCCTTAATGGCCTCGCCTGTATCGCTACCACCCCACATCCATCCCCCAGCGGCCCATGCACCGAAGGTAATGGCCGAGACCTCAAGGTCCGTACTTCCCAATTTTCTATATTCCATACTTTTTTATTTACCAGTATTTAATCGAAAGGCCGCGACATCTTCTACTGTTATGGGTTCTGCCGAATTCCCAAAACCATTTCTAATGTAGGACGCCACTTTTGAAATTGCTGTATCGTTCAATGAGCCAAATGCCGGCATTGCATTGGAATAGGTCGATCCTTCGACGATCAGCCTCACATCAGATCCGTTGACCAGTATGTCCAAAAACTTACTTTTATCACCCAATACGTATGGGGTATCATTTAAAGGAGGATTTAAACCTGGCACACCTTCCCCGGTGGATTGATGGCAGACCAAGCAATTTTGGGCGTATACGCTCTTTCCTTCTTCCATGTAGGATGGCAAACTTGCCTGCATGGGCTTGTCTTGTAATTTTGAGCCGATCTGTACTTCTGTTTCTGTGTTCACCTTCTTTTCATTCCTGTTACGACTATTAAAGCTGGTTAAAACAAGTACGGACAATAAGGTGAAAAATAGGCCTTTTAAATTACCTCTAGGTAAATTCCAGTACCGCCATAATCGCCGAAACCGTCTATAGTTTCCGCGATTCCATCATTATCATCATCCTCCAGATATAGGATTCCCTTTCCATATGGGCTACCTTAATTTCACATAGATCCCGCCTGTGGCAGTGACCGCGATATGGCGTGGTTTCCCAAGAGAATCGACCACCTTTATTACTCCGAAGCCTTCCGGTACCGTTAGACCGGCATTATTTGGATTTATTTGCAAACTAGATAATGGATCTGGTTCTTTATTCTCCATCCTGCAGGCCGAGGAAAATAGGAGCACGATAAACTCCAAAAGCAGGTTTATCCCCTTAGTGTATCGATGTACTTTGATCTTGTTCATTATCTATAATGGATTAGGTTAAAAAATAAAACATGCAACAGTAAAAACGGTTATTATGTTTTGCTCTAGTGCCCTTTAATTGTAATACAATGTAGAGGCTGCCTCTCTTCTAAATTATTTGGTGTTAGAGATTTCACTACCTTTTCTTCGGGCTCTCTCTCTCTCCCTCTTAATCAATGCCCAGAGCTGTTTAGAAAAAGCCCTTGATTATTATAGTTTTCAGGCAATAATTGTTTATAAAGGTTTCAAAAATACCTTTCGAATATTCGATACAGAATTGGCATATTCTTTTTTGGCGCTCATAACCTTCCACTCCGGATGGTTCACAAAAGCTTTCCAGCTGGCATCATGTTCCTTCATATCCTTAAAGTTCAACATGTAGGTTAGGCAAGGTCTATGTGGCCCTATAATCATTTCTCCAAAAAATACAGGATGTAGGTTTGTTTTAAAAAAAAGATCGATCTCCTCAATGTTGAACATGTCTATTTTGCGTCTTACAGCATCTTCACTATACCCCTCATAAGTCCTTAATTCAAACAATGAGGCTCCATTAATAGGGTCTAACATATTGGGCATACCATCAAATGCAAGCAATAGGGAGGAAGTAAACCTGTTATAAATCCTATCATCTTGCGAAAGGGCATTATAACCCGATGCAGCTCTGGTATATTGAGGGTCAGCGTTCAAGTTTTGGGCGTTGACGTAAATTTGGCTGTTAGGATAACTTATGATTACCCAAAGTTTGGTCGGGTTAGAATTTCCTAGTTCATTGAAGAGCATAAAATGGTTGGCACCAACACGCTTTAAGCTTGGTTGTAGTACATTCTTCAAATAGTCTATAAGAATTTGTTGATCTCCCCCTAATTTAATTTCATAAGTACGGATTTCGTAAAGTTCTTTTTCGCTCTTATTTTTTAGTATTTCTGATTCGTGACCAAAGCTTGTCAACGATAAGATGATTGCTGTCAGTGCGACGTACATTAATTTTCTTCTCTTCATAGTGTAAATTGATTTTTAGGTCTATATTTTCTCTAATTTCTGGATTAATTATAAGTTTACTCTTTTGCCTGATTTTACCGCTAAATAGATGGCATCAATTATTTTAAGGTCTTTTACAGCTTCTTCTCCATCTACTGGAACTACAGGTTCTTTTCCGTCTAAAATAATTTGTGCCATCCCATCCATTTGCAAGGTTTGGTGGGTAATATGTGTTGCTTTTAGTTCTCCTTTATGGGTTCGGCCTTTAATGGGGCCATACCCCGAAGAAGGCTGCGTTTCGGCAAAACCTTTTTCTCCATTAAGGTAAAATCGATCCAAATGATTCATGGCATAGGTAGACAAACAGGAGGCTACCGCACCATTGGGAAAACCCATTTGAAATTGGATAGTCTCATCAATACCCTCCTTAAATTTTAAGGGATCTGTCTTGGTTTCCTGCGCGGTCACCCATATGGGTTCTTCACCAATAAAATAACGGGCGCCATTTATGGAGTAAATTCCAATATCCATCATGGCACCTCCACCGGCTAATTTTTTGTCTAATCGCCATTGGGTAGGGTCACCGATTTTAAACCCGGATTGTCCTTGAAAGAACATGATCTTTCCAAATTCACCAGATTTGCGCATATTGATAACCTCAAGCGTATTAAGTTCAAAATGCATTCTGTATCCCACCAATAACTTAACATTGGCCTGTTTACAAGCTAGGATCATTTCTTTCCCTTCCTTGGCATTGATAGCCATCGGTTTTTCGCAAATGGCATGTTTACCCGCTTTGGCAATACTGATGACCATATCATGATGAAGGCCATTGGGGGTTGTTACATACACGGCGTCAATATCAGGGTTGTCCTTAATTTGATCGAAATTAGTGTAGGAATAACAATTGGCCTTTGGAATATTGTACCGGTCCTGCCAATGGGCAACTTTTGATGGAGAGCCACTGACTACACCTACCAATTTTGCACGTTTGCAAGATTGCATGGCATTGGCTACCCTTGTGCCATAACTGCCCAAACCCATGATGGCAACTCGTAATATGGGGCCATTATACTGCTCTGATGGAAAACCAAACATATTTGTAGGTTTGAATAGAAGTGGCAAACTAAAGGCCGAAGCAGTAATTTTTCCAATAAATTTTCGCCGGGAGTCCATAATGATCAATATTTAGTTTAACGTTTTGTTAATGTGTTGTCTCAATTTGAAGGAATGTATTTTCAATCGCTGTCCTTGTGAAATACCTTTCAGTGTCTTTATGAAGAGAAAATATAGCTTTGGTACATAACGGTTATAATGTCTTCATGGGTGGTTGGGGCCAGACTGCAGTTGGCTTATTAAGGTCTTAAAGTTTATTTTAATAATTTCCACGTATATTTTGGTGAATTTCCTTAGTGTAAAATTCTGATAGTGCTTTATGGATATGGAGTGGCAAAGCTCCTAAATAGGATACTTCGGCATTGGACCTGACTTGTGAAGGGGAACTCGCACCAGGGATAACACAGCTTACCGCCTCATGATCCAAGATCCACCTTAATGCCAATTGTACCATGGACATGTCCTTCGGTAAAAAGTTGTTTTTAATCAGATCGGTCAGTTCAACACCTTTTTCGAAGGGTAGGCCTGCAAAAGTCTCACCGACATTGAAGGTTTCACCATTCTGATTGTAACACCTATGGTCATTATGGGTAAATTGAGTCTTATTCGTGAATTTCCCACTTAATAAACCACTTGCCAATGGCAACCTAACAATAATACCTACCCCTAGACTTTTTGCCTTGGGCAACAATTCCTCTAAAGGTTTTTGTCGAAAGATATTGAAGATGATTTGTAAAGAAAGAAGTCCTTCTTGTTCAAGGCAAATTAAACCTTCTTCCACAGTTTCAACGCTGGCTCCAAAATTTTTGATTAGGCCTTCTTCTTTTAATGTCCGAAGCCAATTGAAGATTTCTCCCTTCTTGAGGATATTGATTGGAATACAGTGAAGTTGCAATAAATCAAGCGACTCCAATCCAAGTCGTTCAAGCGAAGCATTAACAGAATTACGTAAAGTTTCTTCTGTATAATTATTTGGATACGTATTTTTATCTCGTCCAAATTTTGTAGCTACTATTAAGCTAAGGTGATTGGTTTTAATATAATCCCCAATAAATTTTTCGCTTTTCCCTTCTCCATATACATCGGCGGTATCAAAAAAATTAACACCATTATCCACAGCTTCTTGTAAAATTGAAAAAGCCAGATCTTTTGTAATATCATTCCCCCAGTCCGCGCCAAGTTGCCAACAACCCAGACCAACCTCCCCGATACTAAATCCGGTTTTACCCAGTGTTCTTTTATCCATAAATTTTACTGCATTTTATTCATTCGAATTCACCGATCCGATTTTTGGCTTTCAACTATCTTGGGTACAAAATAATCTAAAAGAAAGTGGTTTTTAAAAACTAATCTTCCTACGTCTACTTTAGAACCTATGGCCCACAAATTGACGAATACCTTGGCTCCTAGAAAGCTAAAGTTGTAAAGGAACCAAATTAGGTGACCAAGGGGCTAATCAAGGTAAACGTGTGTTAAACAACCAAACTAAACACAAAGTTTTTAATCAACCCGCAATATACTAAATTAATGTTAGAAAGTATGTCTGATGTGATTATCCACTGGTTTAAATTGGGCATATGTCATTCTTAATTCACTTTTAACTTATAGCCCCAACCTAAAATATATTAGTTCCTTTGGATAGGCTTGAAGGTCATAATTCTATCCATGGATTAACCGAACTTCCTAAAAATTAAAATTGGTCATTTAAATCTATTTGGAATATTCAATAAAACGAAAGTATTAAGCCAACTATTTTCTACATTATTAACTTTCTTAATATAGTACTGATCTTTAGTGGAAAAAACGTATAATTTTTAACTTTGATAGTAATAGTAGAATATAGGATTTTTTTTAAAACACCGATGATTGGGCGTCACATATTAGGAAAATACGGATTTAGTAAACTTTCACTCCTATAGGAGTAATTCGTCACATTTGAAAAGCAAAAGATAAAATATAAGATTCCTTTCAACAAACGTATGAAACTTGCGAATTTAGAACTTAGCTTCAAATTGAAGTACTTTGGAAATGACTAAGGATAAAGCGCCAATTAATGTAGCGTCATCCCCGAAAGAAGAAGGGAGTATCCGTACCTCATTCTTGAGCTGTTTAAACTCATTTTTTAAAATATTCTCCCTTAATTTTTCAAAGAAAATATCCCCGCTTTTAGTTAGTCCCCCAGAGATTACAATTACCTCTGGATCAAAGAGTTTTATTAATGTATCCACACCTATACCCCAACAATCCATTGCTTTATTGAATATTTCATTCGCCAATGCATCATTTTCCTTCGCACAGTCTACAACGATTTTAGCGGTAATTTCTTCTAAATTGCCATTTGCTTTATTTAAAATTTTGCTATTCTTATGGGCACCTATGTTTCTTTTGGCACTTTCAGCAATTCCATATCCTGAGGCCAAGGATTCAAGACTGCCCCTAAGTCCCCCCTTTCCAACATAGCTATTTTTACTATCTACGATCAGATGGCCAAATTCCCCTGCAAACCCATGATTGCCATAAAACGGTACACCGTTAATAATAATGCCTGCTCCAATGCCATAGCCTGCATTGACACAGATAAAATTTTTGTATTCTTTGCCCACCCCGTGGACCAGTTCTCCTAAGGCCGTAACTAAGGATACATTGTCATAAAAAATGGGAAGGGTTATATGCCGACTCAGCTCTGTTCTTAAGTTAACATTCCTCCAATTGAATACAGGGGAATAGGCGATCATTCCATTTTCGAAATTCACCAGGCCTGAAACGGCAAGACCAACACCTAGTATTTGGCCTTCATCAAGTTTGGAACGGTGAATTAATTTTCGAATGACTTGAACTAACTGTGAGCATATTTTTTCAAATCCACCCGCCAAATCTGTTGGCATTTCAATTTCAGTAATGAAATCACCTTCAAGATCAGAAACGGCCGCCCTTATGGTAGTTGAACCCAGATCAATGCCAATTACAAAATCGTGGGTGCCATCAAATTGTAATAGTTTTGGTGGTCTACCACCGGTTGAATCACCTTCTCCGGTCATAATAACCAACTTGTCCTTGATAAGACAATCCACTATCCTGGTTACGGTTGGGGCGCTTAATTCCATTCGCTTTACAATGTCTGCGCGAGATAGTTGTTCAGATTCCCTGATAAGTTTAAGAACTCCAATCTTATTCAAACGATTGATATATGAAGCATCTTTCCCTTTACTATCCTTTCCCTTCATAATCCTTTTTCTACATGGTAAAGGTAACTTTTTAATTTGCTTTCTAGCAGTTGAAAATATTTGATCGATATGGAAAACCAGTTTTTATTATTGTATAATCACCTCTAGTCGTTCCAAGTCACCGACACTGAAACTATTTTAATTCTAAATTCTTCACCAAATCCCATAACATTAATTTTCAGGGAAGGCTACACCAGTACCATCGACAAAATGTTATATATAATCCTACAGCTGAATAGGAGAAAGTTGAGTATCTCTTAAATAGTATTCCATTATTCCTAAATTTATGTTTGGACTTACTATATTAGACTGGACACAAAGTTGAGAGATATTGTTGTTACATAATTTAACTTTTAATTATGTCAAGACGCAAAAAGAATTACACTACAGAATTTAAGACAAAGGCTGTGGAATTAAGTTACGCCAGAGGTAATGTGGTAGAAGTATCAAAAGA
>JASFYU010000030.1:0-48041 GCA_045046905.1 Flavobacteriaceae bacterium
AAAATCTTTGAAATATCTCGATATTCCTTCAAATTTTCCATTTCAAATCTTAGCTTTTATTTGTATTCTGTAGATTAAATCTTAGGTCGAACTCAGGTTTATAATATATTCTTTCGTTTTTAGCCCCTTTTCAGGTTGAACCTTTTTCATAAGTTATTGAGCTATATTGGTAACTTGAACAATATGCTATCGTCTTAAATTTGCAGCTAATCATATAAGACAAAAAAAGAAAATTATGACCATCACATTAGCACAGGCCGAAAAAATGATTGCAGTTGCAAAAGAAAAATCCACTGCACTAGACACAAAAATGAATATCGCAATTGTAGATGCAGGGGCGAATTTAGTAGCCTTCGCACGTATGGACGGTGCTTGGCTAGGATCCTTGGACATTGCAATCAAAAAAGCCAAAACAGCCCGTTTTTTTGATATGAATACCGGAATTATAGGCGAACTGTCTCAGCCAGGTCAGCCTTTATTCAATATCGAACATTCTAATAATGGTCTAATAACCTTTCCTGGAGGCGTACCCGTAAAAGATGCCGACGGAAACATTATTGGAGCTATCGGCGTAAGCGGAAGCTCTGTAGAAAATGACCATACCGTTGCAGAAGCTGGTGCATCGACAATCTAAAATTTGCGCTGATACAGGAAAGGGCTATCCTAACCTATCCCTTTTATCCGTGTCAGCGTATTTTGTATAAACGGTTCGCTAAGCTCTGAATAGTTCGTAATAATATGGTCCGCGAGGGTCAGCTTATTCGCTTTCTCGGTAGTAGTAATGGCGATACATTTCATGCCAGCAGCTTTTGCTGATTGCACCCCGTTTTCCGAATCTTCAATGACCAAACAATTAGCGCAATCGACCTGCAATTTTTTTGCGGTCAAGAGATAGGGTTCAGGGTCGGGCTTTCCGTAGCTAACATCATTGGCACAAACTATAGTCTTGAAACGTGTACCAATTTTCAATTGATCCATTACGGCTTGTACCTCCTCAAAAGTGGAGCTTGTTGTAAGGGCCAGGGTATATTTTTTATGAAGTTGATGTATCAATTCAATAACCCCAGCATACACCTTTAAATTTCCCTTGATCAATGCTTGATAGGCCGCAGATTTTGCAGCAATAAGATGCGATACACTTTGGTTTTGCACCCCAAATTTTGCTACCAAATCTTTGAAAGCCGAGGCATCAGTTCTTCCCAAACAGAATTCACGATAAATTTCTGGAGTGACCTCTACCCCTACTCCTTCGAAAATCTGTTGTGTTGCCAATTCATGAATATCCTCATCGTCGGTGATAACGCCATTCATATCAAAAATAATGGTTGTGATCATATCGGTTTTACTTATGGTGCAGTTCAAAACTATCTAATATACCACCATCACTACCATCACCATTCATTTTACGGGCCGTGAGCTTTAAATGCTTGCCATTAATTTCAAATACAACATAATGGTATTCATAGAATTCGCCAGCATCGGTTTCATCACTATCCTTCACGGCCTTATGATCTGGAAAATCAATTTGCTCCCACTCGAAATACTTATGATTATCGAGATTTGAACCGCCACCGCCAGTAATCATATAGGTCGCATTATTCCCCTTTCCGGTCTTTGGATCATAGGGCTTATGTGGCAAACCTCTTTCATAATCATGTGTATGCCCGCTCAATACCACGTCAACATCATTGGCTTCAATGATAGGTACAATATACTTTCGCAAAAGGGGCTCCCCGTCATAAGGGCCACCTGACCAAGCCTCAGAATACGGAGGTTGGTGCATAAGTGCAAATATCCATTCGCTATTTTTACGCGCCTTTTTTACATCATTGACAAACCAATTGTATTGTTGGCTATTGACCGCAATACCATCACCTTCTTCCATATTGGCCTTATTTGGATCTAGAAAAATAAAATGCGAATTCCCATAATCAACCGAATAGAAATATTCTGTACTTCCGGCATCGTTCAAAGGGTGATTCACATACTTTTCAAAAGGAGGCACAATACGCTTTTCACTATAGCCGCCATACTCATGATTACCGATTGCAATATAGGTGGGTACTGAACCGCTGACATACCGCATTGGGTATAAATACTCATCAACCCAACCCATCAGATTAGAGCCTGTAGACACTACATCACCAACATTTAAAATAATATCCGGATTTTCACGAGCCATCATTTTCATTAGATTGTCATGTACCTTAGGGTATGATCTATTATCACCATAGGCAATAATCTTTATAGGTGCGTCTTTAGGCTTATTGGTATGAAAAGTACGCAGCTCACTATTCATATTAAAACATTTTACCTGATAAGAATACGTTTCATTTGGAGCTAAACCCACCAAAGTAACCTCATGAATGGTGCTAGGAATTTTATTTTCTACGACCACTTGATCCAACGTCCCATTTTGACCATATACAACACTACCATACGTTGGGTATGCGGTTTCCCACATAATAGTAATGGCATCATTCTGTACATTTTGTAAATACGGAGGAACTAAAAAAGCAGGACGATCTGCAAGTGCTACCGCAAGGTTTTTTATGGCGCTATTCGTCACTATTAGTCTTGTGTTTATATCTGAATTTGAATTCGCTTCAATAACTTTAGTAACCTCATTGACTATCGACATCTCAGGTTCTGGATGCCTTTCACAATACCTATCTAAACGATTTAAGGAGGCATTTACAGCTGCAATCGTCTTCTTAAGTTCAAAAGCTTCATCAGTAATCAATCTTGCATATCTTAAATCACCAGAGCCCCAATTGTTAATGACCTTGATCGCGATAGTCACAAAAGATCCTGATTTTGCGGCCTTATCTAATATGATATTCCCTTCATCACCACCAAATTGTAGCCTTAATTTACCATCGACCCATATCTCACCTTTATCATTGGCACTGACCAATAATCGAAGGGGTTTACCATTTACTTGAAATGAATCAATAGTTTTAGGAATTTCAATCTTGGCGATGTACCATGCATGTTCATATTCTCCTCGCCAACTATTCGACGTTTTTCTTTCTTCCCAAGTCAAGTCCTCAAAAGCAATTTGAGCAGATTCATCTTTCGCTTTATGACCGTATTTCCATTGTGAAATTTCCAAACCGTTTTTAGATTCTGGAAAATTCGACACTTTTATAAACCGGCCATAACCCACAGGCATACCTACTAGGCGTGCATTGTAGAACCTACTATTATACCCGCCATTCACGCTTCTTATCTGAATATTAAATACAGTACCTTCTTTAGCCGATAAGGCCAAAACTCCTTTTCCTGAATACCCGCGTACCTTAAACAGCGCTTTTCCGTCTACATAAACCTCAGCTTCTGGGTCTACATTTATATGTAATACAACATCAAAACCTGCTAGGCTTTTTGGAATAATAACTTGCTGCTTAAACCATTTTACACCTCCCTTTTCCCAAAACGGAACGTTTAATGCTTCCTTTTTCCATAATTTGGGTTTGTGCTTCGATACCTGAGCTAAAGACAGATCCCCCTTATGCGCGTACCATTCATTCAACTCTATATACGGATGCGGTTCTAAGGGCTGAACAAAAGTCTTATTTTGAGCGATAAGACCGTTTGCAAAAAGCAATACAAAGATCACTAAATTATTTATTTTCATCTTATTAGGGGTTAGTTTAATTTAAACCGCTACTCTATTTTCTGCGCATAACTTCGATTGTATCAAACTCATTACCGTCGATATCGATTACATGCAATATGGCTTTATCTAATTTTACTTCTACATTAACAAAATGCTCGATTTTTTTATAACTTACAGTTTCTGGCTGTAGGGCATCAATATCATATAAAGGAGCACCAGCACCTGCCGCAGTTATAAAATGTGTTCCATTATCCAGCGCGTGATGGTAATGATGATCATGACCATTAAGAAAAATCTGTACCCCATGCCTTTCAAAAATATCACCCCAGAATTCACGTGCTATTTTTGACTCTTCAACACGGCTTTTCTTTACACTATAAAGAGGAAGGTGTTGAAATATAAATATAAAACCGGCTTCTTTATTTAGGTTCAATACATTTTCTAACCACTTTTTTTGTGTTTTCATGTATTCAATCCCTGAATCATACCAATATTTATCTTCTTTTCCATTAGACACATAAGCAGGCATAGTGGTGCGTAACCCTTCGCTATCTAAAACAACAAATAGGGCATCACCGACCGTAAAATAATAATACCGCTCATTATTGGGCAAATCGAAGAAATCATAGTAATAGGGCGAATCTTTTTCGTGATTACCCAATACTGGATAGTAGGGCGTATTTCTCATAAAATCATGATTGACCTCAAAAAAAGACTCCCAATCACTTATCGATAGGCCATTGGCAACCAAATCACCCGAGTTAACAATAAACCGAGGCTTCTTTTCCATCACCTTTTTTATGATTTTTTTATGCACATTATGCCGGTTACGGGTATCACCGATAGCGACAAAATTAAAAGGAGTTATCTTATCAGGAAAAGTGGTCAACGAACCCTTGCCTTCATCAGTACTATCATTGAGCACATCATAAAAATATTTTGTATTCGCCTCTAGGTTCGCCAAATGTATTTTATGCTGCTTGTATTCTTTAATCGTTTCTGATTTTCCGTTCTCATCAGTCAGGGTCGTCTCTCCTTCTAGCGTCGACCAGCATATGGTAGCATCTTCCGTACTCATTTGCTGAATGTAAGGCCCGAAAGCAATTTTTTTATTCTCTTGGGCATGCAATTGAGCTGCAAACACCAAGAAAAGGAATGCAAAATTTATTGTGCTTCTCATTATTGTATTTTTTTATAAATATATTCCATTTCTCTACAACAGTATTCAGGTATATTATTGAAAATGCACATTATTTTCTCCTTTGGAATATTTATTTAGCATTATTTTTATCTTAACAATTACGGCGATATTATGATGGGGAAGAATAGATTTTGAACAAGCCTTCGCCGAAGATATTGATATGGTAAAAAAGTACTTTTATTCTAGACGCAAAAGCACAAACCCGTGAAGCAATTTTTATACATCTGCACCTTGATTTCATTGCTCTTTTCATGTTCGGAAAAAAATGCATCTAAAAAAACTGCATTCGACAGCATAGCGGTTTCGAATCTTTCAGGAGCCAAACTGGCCCGAATACATTGTGCCAGTTGCCATGCCTTTGTGCCTCCTGAATTATTGCCAAAAGCCATTTGGAAAAATGATGTATTACCAGCTATGGGGCATCGCCTAGGCATATATACTGGGGCGCAGCAGCCTGATAGCATCTTTGGGTCTGCCGCCAATAGTTTAATCATTAAAGAAGCGAACGTATTTCCTGAAAAACCAGTATTAGCCAAAGCAGATTGGTTGAAAATTACTGACTACTATGTGCATAATGCCCCTGACACTCTTATTCAAGCCAAACCTACTGCAAAAATCAAAATGGGGTTAACACATTTTAAATACAGAGAACCTTTATTCAATCATCGCCCTTCGCTAACTTCTATGATCAAAATTCTTCCTGATAATAGAGGCCTTGTTTTTAGTGATAGTAAGCGCGACAATACCTTTTTAACTTTTCTTACTCCAGCACTTAAAGAAGATCATAGTCTTTTTATAAAAAATACGCCTATACATTATTATGAAAAATCAGATACTATCTATTTGACCACCATAGGAAAAAACGTGTTTCCACACGACTTACCGCATGGGGCCGTTCAAAAAATAACGGCTTCGGTAGCAGGGCAAAATCACAACACTATAACGCCTATACTATCAAAATTGCAAAGACCCGTATCTATGGCCTATGGCGACCTCAACAATGATGGCCTCGAAGACATAGTCGCCTGTGAATATGGTGATTTGACTGGTAAGCTTGTCTGGTTCGAAAATCAAGGAAACAACAGCTATTCAGCACATACTTTACAAAACAAGGCTGGTGCGATTACCGCGATTATTCAAGACTACAATAAAGATGGGTATAATGATATTTTTGTGTTGATGGCCCAAGGCGATGAAGGGGTGTTCTATTATGAAAACAGCGGCGATGGCACTTTCACACAAAAGAGGCTGCTATCATTTCTACCGCTCAACGGATCTCAGTATATAGAGCTTGTCGATTTTAATAACGACGGCTTTGATGATATTGTTTATGTATGTGGTGATAATGCTGACAAAACACCCATTCTAAAAGACTACCATGGCATTTACATTTTTTTAAATGATGGGGAACTAAATTTCACCCCATCTTATTTTTATCATCTCAACGGTGCCTATAAGGCAATGCCAAGGGATTATGACCTTGATGGAGATTTGGATATTGCTGCTATCTCATTTTTTCCCGATTACCTGGACTCGCCTGAGGAGAGCTTTGTGTATTTGGAAAATAAAGGTAATTTAAGCTTTGATGCTTCCTCTTTCCCACAATCCTCTAATGGTAGATGGATTGTTATGGATGCTGCCGATATCGATAATGATGGTGATATTGATATCGCCCTTGGTTCTTTCGTCTACTTTTTGGCCCAAGGCGATACTACGGGCTTAAGCAAAAAATGGCTGACCGAGAGTCCGTCTATCATTCTACTAGAAAATACGACCCGATAGCACCTAAGCTAGTTGCATTTTCTACCGCTTCGTTTTACAAAGAAAGAGCAAAGACAGAATTGATATAATAGTCAATAGCAGACGTAATTATTCACCTACAAATTTTTGGTATTCAGCATCTATTTGCTCCTTGGTAGCGATACCATCTAAAATGGCGATTCGATATTTAAACCGAACTTCTTCAGAGGGTTTTAAGCTAAGGTTCATACGTTCTTTTCCGTTACTGAACGTATGCTGCCCTAAGGCATTGGCTGCAAAGAGCCCATAACCACGAGCATGCCAATAGGTTGGGTATCCTACATTATTAGGCTCATCCATAATTACTAGTGTCACCTGATTATTGGTCAACATTCCCGAAAGGGCTACCCATTTGGCTCTTTTTCCCCAAACAGCGGTTCCTTCTATACCTTCACTACTTAAATAATGACCGTTTACCCCGCTATTATCTAAAACAGGAACATCGGTTAATTTTCCATGGGCATCACTTAAAGATACTGGGGAGTCACTAGGGTATTCTAACTGCCGAGCTACGCGTATTGCGAACATACCCTCTTTTGTATCATTGAAAACAACCTGCTCATCAACTGCTTTTAAGGTCACTATTCTATCGATGAATCTTTTGCCCTCTTCTGCATAAAAATTAAAGGTAGTTTCTTCTTTCAATAAGGTAGTACCATCTGGTTTTAACCAATTTGCAGTAACGCTCATCGATGCGCTTTCAGAACCATTAGTAAGCGCAACTATTTTATCATGCCGAATGGTGCCTAGTTTATCTTTCATCTCCTCGGGCATTGCATTTGAATTACCCCAATAATCTAAACCGTTTACATCGCCATAATTAAACCATGCTCCGATATGATGCGGATGATCCGTTCTTTCATTCGCCCTTGTAGCGAGAGGAAAACCTCTGGTAACAACCTCGCCATTTGCAGCAATAATCGGATAAAGTGTTGTTTTTTTAAGAACAGCGATATCGCTTGAATACAAATAGGAGGTGAATAGTTTTCCGTTTACAAAAACATCGACCTTCTTAGCTTCACTATTGTCTGATATCGTAATCTCATTTTTAACTTCTGCCTTCTCTGCCGTTTTCTTCTTTTTTTCTGAACAGCCACTACTCACCAAAAAAAGGAGTAAAGTCTGAAAAATAAATGTACTTTTTTTCATCTATGCCAATAATTAAAAGGAAGCTCATTCCAAATTAGTAATCAATAGAGCAATTTTGTTTTCGGTAACTCAGTTTATTATCAAATTAGTATTATTTCTTATAACAATCCGACGACCTTCATCATCATATAAAAGGAAAGAGGCTGTTTAAAAAGCTTATTTTTGACGTCTTTGCGAGGAGCGAAGCAAACTGTACATTGCTAGCAATCAACAAGTAAATTACTTCCCCCGAGTGCTCAGGGTCGTAATGACGGCTTATTTCAACTTTTCAAACAGCCTCTTTTAATACTAAATTATACTACTCTCGGAACCGCATAGGGTTTTCTTTCAGGTCTTGTCAGCAGCTTATTCGCCTCCTTATCCTTGATAAAAGATTCTTCTTGACCATCAAGCCTTAATTCTCTTCCGACGCGATGGGCTACATTGGCAATTAATGGCAGTACCGTCGACATATGCCCCGTTTCGATATCACATTTTAATTCAGAACGGTCATTATTTCGAACGGCAGAGATAAAATTATCAAATATAGCACTACCACCACCTCCGGTAAGGTCTGATGGATCATAGGAATCATCTTTCTCTCCTGAAGTCGGACCTGCTTCGTTTTTCCTTCCAAAAAATGTTTGCCAATTTCCACCTGAGTCTATTTGCATCCAGCCTTCCGTACCAAGAACAATAACTCCAATTTTAACTGGTCTCGTATTGGTCGTTGCCGATATTCTACCATCACCTGTAAGATTGATATCTGGCAATAGAACCCCTTCTGGGTCGGTATATAAACCTCGTGTTCCGAACTCTAAAATCTTTCCGTCGGCATATTCAAAAAGAGAAGTCTGGGTATTCGGAGTCTCTTGGGCAGAATTATAGCCAAAATATCCCCCCATAGAATTAACCCTGACAGGCAGTTCATCCTTACCAAGTGCCCAACGAGCAACATCGAATTGATGTGGCCCCTGATTACCCGTATCTCCATTGCCATAATCCCAATGCCAATGCCAGTTATAATGAAATCTATTTCTATTAAAAGCTCTATCGGGCGCAGGACCTAGCCACATATCATAATGTACATTTTTAAGATAGGCCTCGGTATAGGGTGTTTCATAGCTGCCAGACTCCAGATTCATTCTAAATTTATCACCTTCCTTCATTGGACCATCAGGGTATTTACCGATGTCGGCCCTTGGCTTAAAGCACAGTCCACGCGTCATATAGACCTCACCGAGTTTTCCGTCACGAATAAACTTAATGGCCCTATTCGTATTTGTTATACCGCGATTTTGAAACCCGACTTGAACCAGTACATTGTATTTTCTTGAAGCCTCAATCATCTTTCTACCTTCAAAAACGTTATGCGAAGATGGTTTTTCAACATAAACATGCTTACCCGCCTGTGCGGCCCAAATGGTCGAAAGTGCATGCCAATGATTGGGGGTAGCTACAGATACCGCATCAATTTCCTTGTCATCAAAAACCCTGCGCATATCCCATTCAGCCTTTGGCCTATAACCCGCAAATTTCTCTACTTGATCCTGCCGCTCTCTGAATAGGTTCTCATCGACATCCACGAGATATTTTAAACGCACATTCTTCATTTTTCCGAAATTCTCAATATGGGCACCGCCCCGACCCCGTATACCGATAATAGCCATTTGAATCGAATCATTCGAGCCCAGAATCCTGCCATAAGAAAGGGCAGATGTAGAAATCATAGCAACACCTGCTAGACCTACAGAGCCTTTTTTGATGAATTTTCTTCTTGTTATTTTTTTCTTCATACTTAAATGCTTTAAAATGTTATATGTTTCGATGATGGCTGCTAACAAAGGAAAACAAAATAGACTCCAAAAGCTTCAACTATTTTGCTGTATTTACATACTCATTTAACCTCTTCATTTTCAATGATTCTCAAAAAAATCGGATCGTTTTTTAAAGATTTCTTTGTTTTTAGACTAATGCGCTCCTAAATGTAAGGAATAATTGATGTACATTATGCCAATAAAACAACTGTATTTAATGAAATTCAATCCAAACTATATGAGAAAAGCAATACTACTACTTTTTGTGGTCAGTATGGCTACAATAAACGCCCAAGAGGAACTCTTATGTACCGGAAGACATTGGTCCGAGGACGAGGCGAATTTAGTCATGAAAGATTTTTCTAAGCAATGGAACGATATAGCGTCTTGGGAAAAACGGGCCTCGATTATTAAATCAGGTATTATTTCGGGTATGAAATTAGATAAAATGCCTACCATAAAAGGAAATTTTAATCCCATTATTAGAAATAAACGTACTATGGATGGGTATACTGTTGAAAACATAGCTATTGAAAGTTTTCCTGGATTTTATATAACCGGCAATATTTACCGCCCTAGCGAACCCGATAAGAAGAACGCCGCTATTCTCTCTCCTCATGGCCATTTATCAGACAAACGCTTAAAAGAAGATGTACAGACCCGCTGCGCTACCCTTGCCCGTATGGGAGCCATTGTCTTTGCTTACGATATGGTAGGCTTCGCCGAATCTGACCAAATCACGCATAAAATACCAATCGCTTTGTTGTTGCAGACTTGGAATAGCCGACGTGTTCTTGACTATCTTTTATCGCGACCCGATGTAGATGCCGATAGAATTGGTATGACCGGTGGCTCTGGTGGCGGCACACAAACCTTTGTACTCGCTGCAATCGATGACAGAATAAAGGTCGCGGTGCCGGCAGTTCAAGTATCTGCCCATTTCTTTGGCGGCTGTGTCTGTGAAAGCGGAATGCCCATACATAAAAGCAAAGAACATCAGACAAATAATGTAGAGATTGCCGCATTATGCGCTCCAAGACCCTTGTTACTAATTTCTAATGGATCGGACTGGACAAGGAATACCCCGCGTATAGAATATCCGTATATCCAAAAAGTCTATGCACTCTATAATGCAGAACACAAGGTTGAAAACGTTCACTTACCTACTGAGAAACACGATTACGGCCCTTCAAAACGAGCTGCCGCCTACATCTTTTTTGCCTACCATCTAAAACTAGATTTAGGCAATGTAACCGTTACAAGCAGTGTTCAGGAAGATTTTGTAAGCCTTCTTCCTCAAGAGGATTTAAAGATTTTTACAGCAACTCATCCTAGACCTTCAGACGCCATTATTGGCGATGAGGCTCTTATGAGCTATTTGCATTTGAATTGATTTTCAATAGTCCAGCCGCTGCGTATAATCAACTGTAATTATACGCATTTCACATGAACGTTACTCAATATATTACTTTTTACGGCTCTTCGACTTAGATTTATTAGCGCTTTAGAACTGAAAAAAATTAGTTTTTGGCCTCGAACTCAAACTTGTCCCAGCTTTTACCTTCGGTATCAATCATTTCAAAAATGACATTTCTGTTATGTACTTTAACCGAAAGCACATAATACATGGGCTGGTCAAACTGTATATCTTCGCCTTCGGAAGAATGGAAAACGAACTCATTTTCATTTTCCACCGTTCGGCCATAATAGGAATCGCTAGCCAAGGCATCACCTGCTCTCTTTAATTTATAAACATTAGCACCTGCGCCCGCAGAAATAATATAGTTGACACCGCCCCTAAGTGTTCTATAATATATATGGTCATGTCCTGAAAAAACGGCGGTCACCTTGTATTTTTCAAAAAGATCAGTAACTACAGTATTTTTTCCTTCAACATCACCATAACTTTTGCTTCCCACAGTATAATAGGGTCTGTGTTTAAATACAAAAATAAGCTTGCCTTGGGCCTCTTTGAGTTCTTTTTCAAGCCATGCCAACCTTTCTTTGCTCTTCGAGGCCTTTATCCAATCTAATGCGATGAATTTGGCATTACCATAAGTAAAACTGTACAACGGGTCTTTTAATCCGAAAAAATCGCCAAAATTCGCTACTCCAGAAACATAGTTATCTTGGCCTGAATTTTCTTTGGGGCCAGAAACTTCATGATTGCCCAAAGTAGGCCATGTCGGATATTTTCTAAAAAACCAACCCGCATCAACGTCAAGATCTTTATAGAGTTTCTCCCCTATTCCTCCTGCGCCTCTATTTACCAAATCAGCAGTGGTTAGGCAAAATTGAGGATTTAGTAGATCCGCTCTTCTTAATACATCAGGTAAACGGTCACTTCCTTTAGAATCGCCAAAAACCAAGAAATGTATGGGTGCATTTAGTTTATCGTCTTTTGTGGCTGCTTCATTTTCACGGGTGAGTTTCTCCATTCCCGGTCTTGGGTCATAGGGCGCTTTATTGGTAATCGCACTCAATTGCTCGACCAAAACTTTGGCAGGAGCTTGTTGTACAATCGTTTTTGAGGTTCCACAAGAACTGAATACTAATAAAACCAGCAATGCTGCAACTATTCTTAATTTCATGAGACTGTTTATTTTAATTCTTTATCTATTTTTCTTCTTGTAAAGCTACCTCTTTATTCTTCATTTTCAAACGTTCATCTTCCCAACCGTGATCCACATATTCCCACGAAAAATCAGTACCGCTTACTTTGATTTCTTCTTTTCAGCATACTCCTTATTCATTACCATCCAATTCTTACGTCAAAAACAAGGAAGTCTATTTACAAATCATAGTTCTATATGAATACGATTGACTTCCGTTATTTTATCTCATTTGCGTTATATATTACCCCGCGGTTTTTTAGGGTTTTACAGCAGGTAAAAATCATAAAGGACTTCCGGTTTTCAAGCAAAAACACGTATTCAAAACCAGCATACTATATTTCAACTATTCTAACTCTTTAGAGGTGATTTTCAATACAAATTAGGTATTTGGTTAAAATATCATGTAAAGCATGTAAAATATAAGAGGCAAAGCATTTCAAAATAAGGTTAATTTGTCATAGCATCTAATTACGCTTTCTGATACTTTTATAGTCAAGAATAGAATAACCCTAATTTTCAATACGAAATGAGAAAACTGAAATCCTATTGCCTTTTGAGCCTCTTGTTGGTCATAGCATCCTGTACCGAAACTGCTAAAGAAAAAGATTCTATTTCTTCAATGCCCGTGTACAAAGACGTACCCTACCTTCAAGACTACAGTGTCAAGTACAACCTACAAAAAGAAGATGTCTCACTTTCAAAAGTGCATATGGACAGGAACGGACTCATACAAATAGCCTCATCTGACGGAATTTTGCGCACCCATGACGGTCAGTTTTTATATCCTGGAATACTTATGCAAGACAAAACCTACCGCCCTATTGCCGATAGGAATATTTCAAATATGACCCTATATCAGGATCAATTCATTTATTTGGATGATAAGGCGGTGCTGAGCAATGCTTGGGCAGGAAGATTATACTTAAACCACAATTTACCCAAGGCTAATATCATTGCCGCTGGTGCTAATTTTGAATTTCTGATTAGTGACGGTAAATCTCTTCAGTTTTTATCAAAGACAAAAGCGCCATGGCAAGACACCCTAAATGATGATACTGTACTGGGTATTAGTTATGATGCAGCTAGCAAAAATTTCTTAGTCTTAGGCGAAAAGTCGGTTTTGAGTTTTGATACGACCACAAGCAAACTAAAAATGATACTGCAGGGCGATGGATTTACCTCCTCGACATTTCTCAACAACACCTTAATCATAGGTACCACTGATGGGTATATAGAGATTGATATGGCGACAGGAAAACAAATCGGTGAAACCCACAAAAAACTGCCCTGTACAGAGATCACAAGCGTAGCGACCATTGACGAACAGCTTTGGTTCGGTTCTACCAAAGGAGCATTTATGCTAAAGAAAGATGGTAAATTCAATTATTACTATGGCAAACGATGGTTACCCAGCAACCTTGTACAACACATCTCAAAAGGAAGCGACGGCTCTGTCTTGATTTTAACCGATGCCGGTGTCGGTCAAATTGTTTTTGAAGAAATGACCTTGTTCGACAAGGCCCAATACTACGAAAAGCAAATGCGCAACAGGCATATACGTCATGGTTTTAATGCAACTTTGGTAGATTTAGACAAGGGTAATATTGATTCAGGAAGACTATCTGATTCAGACAATGATGGCCTTTGGACCACCATGTACCTTGCAGGCCAAGTGTTCCGATACGCGGTAACCAAATCTGACGATGCCCTACAGAATTGTATGGAATCAATGGATGCGATGGAACGCTTATTTAGTATTAACCCTGTACCAGGCTTTCCTTCTCGGTCATTTGAACGTAGTGGCTATAAAATAAGTTTGCATGATACTGAAAGATGGCGGCGTAGCTCCGACACTGAATGGGACTGGAAATCTACCACTAGTAGTGATGAAGCCATTGGGCATATTTTTGCCTACGGGGTAATGGCAGAACTCATGGATAACGAGCTGAAAGGTCGCGCCATAACTCTTATAGACACCTTAATGAGCCATATTATACGCAATGACATGTATATGGTCGATTTTGACGGTAAGCCTACAACCTGGGGCAAATGGAATCCAGAATATGTGAATGCCAGACCAAAAATGGTGGGAGACAGAAAAATAAACGCTTCGAATATTATAGCCATGTTACAGACGGCTTATCATTATACCGGCAAGGAGAAGTATAAAGAAAAAGCCTTTGACCTTATCGATAATTATGGTTATCTCGAAAACCTTATGCGGCCCATGAAAGAAATAGCTATGGCTCCAGAAGACGCAGACGATTGGAGCAAAATGTTATCTGAATCCTGGAACCATTCTGATGATGAAATGTATTTTGTAGGCTATTGGGGCCTATACAAATACGCCTTTAATGATTCACTGAAAACAAAATTTAAGAAAACTATTATTGATCATTGGGAAATTGAACGTCCTGAAAAGGAAGGAGCCTGGAATATTATGACCGCACTTACCGGCACTCCCGAATTTGATCTTGATGAGGCCGCATGGTATCTCAGAGAGCACCCAATGGATCTAGTATCTTGGGATATCATGAACAGTCACAGAAAAGACATTACATTTATAGCGCCTAATTTTAGGGAACAAACTACAGAAGAAGTATTGCCACCTGATGAAAGGCCCGCACAACGTCATAATAGTAATATGTTCAGATTAGACCGAACAGGTAATGATGGGGGCGAAGAATTGGCTGCCGGTGACATTTGGTTATTGCCTTATTGGATGGCACGCTATATGGGTATTATCAGCGAGCCACAGCCTTAAAAGCCAAACAGCGCATAAAAATCAACAACCTCGACCCAAGGGTACGAGGTATGCTTCGGAAAAAACATTTTTCATTTCGAGGCAAGCCTCGGGGAATTAAACCCTCAATGAGGAATTAAAATAGGCTCAAAAGAAATTCCAAGTTTGGATCCGAGAGCCTTTCAGTGCCACATAAAAAAAAGCAGCTATAGCCACATCAAAACCTAAGGTACCATGAAATCAATTTTAGTTAGTTTATTCCTTTTGCTACAGCTTAGCGACCCTACCCCTACTGGGGAGACCAAGTTCTCTCAAGACATCGCCATTATGCACGGTTCTGAAAATGGCTTGCCTGAAGGGGCTATTCAGCACATACAACTTGAAATGAATATACCAACGGCTCTAGCGTCAGGTCAATCATATCAATGGAACAACTCATTGTGGGTAAGAACAGGCACACAGTACCAAAAGAAATCAATGCCTAAGATTACCGCCCTTCCACCAGAGGCAGGAAAACTACTCTCGCAGGTCACCTATAAAGGCAAAACGTATATAGGCTGCGAAAATGGTCTTTTTGTAAAAACTAAAAAAAAGAAATGGAGTCGAGAACTACCCTCGGATCATCAATATAGCTGGGCCCTAAAAAACGTAGCGGCTTTAACAGTCGATTCTAAGGGTCGCCTTTGGTTTGGTTCAAAGCAAGGTGTTGGACGTAAAACTAATAATCAATGGGAATTGTTTACAGGAAAAGAAGGCCTACCCTATACCCATTTTACCTGTGCCACTGCCGGACCAAATGGAGTCGTGTGGTTTGGCACAGAAAACGGTGCCATTAGGGTCGAAAACAATTATTTTTATTATCGATCTGATCGCAGGTGGCTACCAGACAACCATGTGAATGCTATTGCGATAACTAAAGATGGCACCACATGGATCGCTACAAAAAAAGGCATAAGTCAAATTATTTCAAAAGTAATGACCTATGAGGAGAAAGCTGCACACTTCACTAAGCAGGTTGAAGAGCGACACAATAGAATGGGCTTCATCTGCCAAAGTCATCTTTCAAAACAGTTTGATATTAATAGCTCAACCTTGGCAATTTCAGACAATGATGGCCAGTATACCTCAATGTACGGTGCTGCCCAAGCCTTTAGATACGCACAAACCGGTGACAAACAAGCAAAAGAATTGGCCGATAGAAGTTTCTATGCCTGTAAATGGCTGGTCGATATCACCCCTGAACCCGGCTTTCCAGCTCGAGTAATTATTCCTATAGATTGGCATGAACCAGTTAACGAACAATACAGTAAGGAGTACAATATCAGACATCAGAAAAGTGATCCCTTTTGGAAAGATATCTATCCCCGTTTCCCAAAAAGCGAGGATGGAAAATACCGCTGGAAATGCGATACCAGCTCCGATGAACTCGCCGGACATTATTTTTACTACGGCATCTATTATGACCTAGTCGCAGAAACAAAGCAAGAAAAAGATGCCGTAAAAAAAGTTGTGGCTGATATGACTGACCATCTGATTCGTCATGGTTTTAGATTGGTTGATTACGACGGCAAACCCACCAGATGGGGTAATTTCGAACCTGACTATTTCAATTCAATTTGGGGATGGGATCAACGTGGTATCAACTCAATGATGTTATTGTCTTTTTTAAATGTCGCGACGCATATTACCGAAGACCCAAAATACGAAGCCGTAGCCAAAATGCTTCGTGATAAGGAGAAATATCATATCAATGCCATGCATTCAAAAGAATTTTTCCCTCCCGAAAACTCCGTGCCTTGGGACAACAACCTGAGCTTAATGAGCCTGTACGGACTTATGAATTACGAAAAAGATCCTGAACTCCTTATCATGTACCGTATTTCTCTTGAAAATACTTGGTTACATATCAGCAAACAAAAAAATGCCCTTTGGGATGCACTATATGGCGCATTGACAAGCTCTTTTGCAAAGAAAATTGACGAAGGTTTTTTTAAGACCGATGAACTATTTACGGCAAATCCGTTATTTGCGAAGTCCGCTTTAAAAAGGTACTACAGTGGTGGCTTTAAAAAAGAAAATATAGCCGAAACATTGCAAAGGATACCTCTTGATTTAATAGGATATACCATAAACAATTCACACCGCCTTGATATTATTACCGATCCAACACCGGGTCAGGTCGAAGGAATGGGATGGCGAATTGACGAATATGCACTTCCTATCGATGAGCGTGGCCATGTACGCCTTGACCGTGACGCGTTTGTTCTTGATGCTTCTGAAGGCGATGGGTATTCTGAACACGAAGGCACATTTTATCTTTTACCGTATTATTTGGCCCTGCATCACAAGCTGATCGATTAATAAGCCCCGATCATAGAGAATACGGTCTTTTGATTTGGTATCTTGGGCTTTTGGTGACCTATTCAGTAAAAGACACCAAAGTAAACTACCTCGGGGCAAGCCTGCCTACTGCAGGCAGGCTTGCCCCGAGGCATTAAAAGGAACAAACTTTAACATTTCGATGCAAGATCCGGGTATTAAACCCACTGGTGGGAATAAAGCACATAATTAGAAAACAAATCAATGCTCAAAAAAATACGCACTACTGAAAGCCTTGTTCAACAACACCCCATAAAGACGTTCAACAGACTTATCTCAACAGAAAAAAGAGTTACAGGAGTATGTTGGCATATAAGCTTATTATCTCTATTTTTTATTTTAAATACACTATTTATGGGCTGTACAGACAATAATTTTAAGACTGAACAGCAAATTACGACAGACTTTCTTTACAATCATGTTCTCGATAATAATGATAATTTTTCACCTGATGACCAATGGCTGGTTTATGATACCCGAACAGCGGAAGGCGGTATAGCAGAAAGCAGAAAAATTGAAAAAGTACATATCGCATCAGGAGAAAAAGTTGTTTTGTACGCGCTAAAACAAAATGGCCCTTATGGACCAGGGGTTGGAGCGGTAAGCTATAGCCATACAGATGACGAGGTGATTTTTATTCATGGCCTCTTAAATTGCTCACCTGATATGCCCTACGAACAATGGAGAAGAACAGGGGTAATCATTAAAGACACGGATTTTGGGAAGCCAATATTTATGGATGCCAGAGATATCACATTACCTTTTACTCCCGGGGCATTAAGAGGTGGCACCCACCGTCATGAATTCAGCGGTGATGGCCAATGGATTGGTTTTACTTATAATGACGCCCTACTAAAAAAACTGGAAGATTCTACGGGTACTACCTATAATTTAAGGACTATTGGCGTTTCTAAAAAAGGGCAAAAACTTACAATAGAAGACGATGCTAATGGAGAAAATATTACAGGTCAATGGTTTAGTGCCTTAGTAGTACAAGTGGTAGCTGAGCCTACAGCTGGTAGCAATGAAGTAAGCAGAGCTGCAGGAGATAGTTGGGTAGGGCAATATGGATATAAAACATCAAATGGAAAACTACAAAGAGCCCGGGCTTTTATCGGCACCGTCAATACAAAAGAAGGGCACAATGTCGACGAAGTTTTTATCGTCGATATTCCCGAGGATATTAGCTCCACAGGAGAAAATGGCCCCTTAGAAGGCACCGAAATCACAATGCCAGCACCCCCCAAGGGCGCTAGTCAACGTAGGTTAACTTTTACCGCCAATTCGAAATCTCCGGGCTGTGAAGGTATTATCAGGTCATCTTATGATGGTGAAATGTTAGCTTTTCTCGCCTATGGCAAGAATCAGGTGAAACAAATTTTTACGATTTCACCAAATGGCGGTACTCCCGTGCAACGAACGTTTCACCTAACCGACGTTCTTGGTAGTATTCGATGGCACCCTAAAGAATATAGACTGTCCTATATTTGGGAAAATTCTATTGTAAGCACTGAAATAGGTAGCAATAAATTCAGCGTGCTCACCAAAGCCACTAGGCTACCGCCTACCAATACGGTATGGTCTCATGATGGAAATACAATTGCATTCAATCGAATTGTTAGCGGAGAGGGCGAACAATCTGCCGAACAAATATTCATAATCAACCTCTAGGCTAAAAATAGAACTCTACAAATGAGGCTTACTGTTTTAACACCCACACATCAGTCACTCTAGATTGTTTTCTCCAGTTTAGATGTGCCTCATCTGGTGTATCAAAAGAAATTTTTAGTTGGCCCTCTTTGATTATATCTCTGGAAAGTGGGAATTCTTTAAATTGTTCAAAGCCTTTTTCATATTTGCTTGGTTTCAATAGCTGACCGTTTGCTCTTAATAAAGCTTCGCCATACCCAGAAACACGAATGATATAATCTGAATTCGAATCTAATTCATCATAGGCCAAAGTTGGTGAAAATTGAAATAACTGAGTAGAGAGCCGTTTTCTACTCAAGCCATTATTTTCCCATAAATAATCAATAGCATCATCGGTTTCAGAAGTCACATGTTTGGCATCGGCACTCGAGATATTATCATAAAAATTTCCTTCTCCCGGAAACTCATAGTTTTTGATGAATTCGATTCTATCCAATTTCTCCTTTTCTGTAGCGTACTTTTTAACTTTTTCAAATTCATCTTGCAACCACCATCTATTATTTAATGGATAATCTATAAAATCGAGGATCGCCCCACGTTCTGCTCCTCGAGCATTATACTTTTCAACGCTGGTCTGCGCCCCGATAGATTGAAACAGAAGCTCGGCATACTCAAAGACTTTCTGTTTTAAATCTTGGGATACCAATTCACTATCAGCTTTTTGCAGATGACTCAAAGCATCATTAATGGCCTTGTCTGCGCCAAGAGTTTTAGCCATAGCTAATATTTCGTAGGCCTCCGTTTCCAAACTTTTCTCATAGCTAAGTCTATCTTGAATATAGGCATCATAATAGGCGCGCATTACCAATTGCTGCCACCGCCAATTACTGCCAAGTTCAGGATTTTCGGCCTCCAATTTTCTCCATAATTCTAATGTTTTCGCAATGGTAGAATTCGCTATCGCTGGGCCTACCCAATTCTGCTCCAAGGCAAAAATACCCTTGGCAGCCTCTGCTGCTACCTCGCTCGTAAAAAAGAACCGGCAATACTCGGTGATAACATTCTGAATATCCCCTTTAGAATTCCACCCCAACTGGCTCCACAACACCTTGTTCACATCATCATGGGTACCATCAGAATAGGCGATAAAACCATCTGTAAATTTAGCATCTCTATGAAATAACTTGGTGTATTGAAGGGGCTGTGGATTACAGGCTTCTCGCCCTAAAGTCAATGCAAAAGCTTGATCCCAACGTTCTACAGGATAATGACAGCGAACTGTATGCGTAATATCAGGATAAAAACGATGCAAATATTTTTTAGGCAACTGCTCACGTTCCAACTCGATTGGTGGGCTACTAGGCCCGTACACCAACCCTTTAAGCCAATCAGGACTATTCTCTTTAAGATAGTCAAAGAAATACACCGCTTTTTCTTCGTCAAAACCTTGTAAGGAAACCCAAATACCAGCCTCTGGGTGGTGTTTTTTTAGCAAAACGGATAAATCTTCTAAGTATGGAATTAGGTCGGAAGGGTGATTATCACCAGGATCACCACCAGGCACAAATACGCCATCAAGCCTTGGGCAGCGGGCATAAAAAGCTTCTTGTTCTAGCAATCCGTTTTGGTGCGCATCTTTTTTGGTGAGGTCATGTGGCGCGGGTGTCCACACCCAATAATCGGCATCATATTTAGCACATATCTTGCTTAATTCAATCTCCATTTGTTGCGGATTCATCTTAAAATGAACGCTTGAAGCAGCATCTTGAAAAGGGATATTTTCAAAACTGTTGGCCCCAAAAAGAACCTGCTCCCTAAAATGTTGATCAAACTGCGCTACGGTCCATGAATCCCAAGAATTGGCCGTGTCTCGATACCCAAATTGATGACCTCGAATAGGGTATTCAGGAGATGAAACAATATTAATGTTTTTAGAAACAGTAATATGACCTTTCTGCATTTCTGCTATTCGGAGCAATTTGCCTATTCCAAAAAAGATTCCTCTTACATCGGCTCCGATAACCCATAAAATATCTTTCCCATTTAGATTTTCATGAACTATTCGGAAGCTTTCTTTTTTTAAGTCCCCTACTCCTTTATGAGCTGGAACAGCTGTATTGAACAAGCTGGTATCATTTTGAAGAGCTATGGCAATTAAGGTATTAGAATCACAATTTTCTGACCGCTGTAATCGCAAATCGGTACGTTTATTAATTTCCTCAACCAATATACTATTCGCCGTTTGCTGAAATTTCATTTCCAATGTTGGGCTAATTACCAAGCTGGCCTGAGACAGGTCGAGGGCTGTACTCGATTTTTCAGAACAAGACAAGGCCAAAATACCTAGTACTAGAAATAGTATATTCCTTGCCACTAACTGTAGCGTTTTAATTTTCATTTTTTTTGTCTATGTTTTTAACACATCTGAAACCTACTGGATACGCCCTAATATCTTCGGGTAAAAGATAGTAACGCTGCGAACAGCGAAAAAAAGACATATTATTAAAACTTGATCCTCCACGCATAACTTTATATTTCTCACCATACTGTTCCATAGGTGTTTTATTCTCAGGATAGGGTTTATACCAATCGGCTGTCCATTCCCAAACACTTCCTGCCATATCAAAACAACCATAAGGGCTCTCCGGTTTTGCTATAGACGTGCCCCGTGAACTACGCTGATCCCAGACCACATAAGAATTGTCAAAAGTATCACCCCACGGAAAAAGACGCCCGTCTGTACCTCTGGCCGCCTTTTCCCATTCTATTTCAGTAGGCAGGCGTTTTCCTGCCCATTGGGCATACCCATTTGCCTGAGACCAAGTAACAATGGCCGCATTACTTTTCTCTTTATCAGAAAACGTATAAGAGGAATCAAACTTAGAAAATTCAGCATTGCTCACTTCATAAGCATCAATAAAAAAAGCTTGGGTAAAGGCTGTATGTATTGGTTTCTCATCAGGATCACCAATTTCGCTTCCCATAATAAAATCACCCGATTCAACATAGACCATACCTTTTGGAGGCTCGGGAACCGTTTGACTACAGAGCGAATAAATCCCCAAAAATAGCGCAGATAACAAACTATATTTTTTCATATTATTGACTGCATTTAAAGTAATCAATCTCGGGGCAAGCCCAGAGGCATTAATAAGGAACACATCATTTATATTTCGACGCAAGCCTGCCTGCATAGGCAGCTTAAACCCACTGCTGGGAATACAGTTTACCATTTTTCATCGATTATACCATAATAGACACCAAACCAATAGTTTCGTATCATGGCTGCCGCAGAACTTTCTTCCTCTGCTACCACCTTTTTGAAAGAACCATCGTCTTGGGGAATATTGAAGGTACTTGTCTTGCGATCAAAGCCCCACATATCTTTTATGGCTTTTTCTCGCTCTTCATTTATGCAATCTTCACCCGTAAGCACCTGATATACCATGATGAGCCATGTAGAACTCTCAAAGGAGAAGTCCATTTTTTTCCAAGCATGCCAATGGCGGTTTAGGTTCATTCGATACTTAATCAATAAAGAGGGGTCTTTCTCGTATCGCATAATCATATAAAGAGATCTTGCCGCATGGTAGTCGTCATACACGTTCTCCCATTCTTTTGGAAATAAGATTTTTGTGTTGATCTGATGGTCATCGTAGTGATACGTATCGATAAGCAAATGATATGCTTTATTATACTTTTCTTTTCCGGTAAGATGATGCGTGACTTTTAGGCCTGCTAACATTATCAGCGAATTTAATTCCTGATGTGGAAGGTCGGGGCAAAGATTACCCCAAAGGGTCATTTTGCCATCAAGATCAGTGAGCTTAAAATTGTCATCAACAACCCTACCCATAAACCGATCTAACAGATCGGCTGCTTTTTTTTTATAAGCCTCATCTGCACAAAATTCCCAAAAAGTACCTAAGCCATCAAAAATGGAAGCAAACTTATCAATACTTAGATCACCCAACCACCGATAGCCAGGCATAGTGCTTGATTGGTGCCACTCATTGTACCAAAGCACTTTTTCATGCCAAAGTGGTTTGTTGGTCTGATTAAAACTGCGGGCAAAAAGGCCATCTACACCGGTTACTCTTTCCATACGGAGAACGGCCTCAAAAATTTGGTTAGCAATTTCTCGGTCTTTGGGGTCCTTGGTCAGGGCATATTTGTAGGAATAGGCCGCTAACAGCTCTGAGGTAGGATCAAAACAATCGGCTTGTTTACCAATTAAAGGTTTCTCTAAGCCGGCTGGAGGAAAAAAAACACGCTGCATTATAGCGCCTTCGTTCCAATGGTTGCCTAACATTAATTTGTCGAACATTTCGACTTTTTTATAAAGGGGGTCGGTTTTTTTAGGGAACTCATTTACCTTTTGCGCCATCACATTGCCGTAACAACAAATCAAACACATAAATAAGAATCCGTACTGTTTCGTTTTTTTCATTCAATAAACGTATTAGTTTTCTAAAGAACGATTTTTAATTATAAAGATCAATCTACAACTTCGACCCAAGGGCACGAAGTATGCTTTCGAAAAAACATTTTTAATTTCGAGGCAAGCCCCTCCTTAGGCGGCCAGTCATCAAGGAACAGAACCCTCAATGAGGGATTAAAAAAATTCGAAACGGATTATTTCAAAGGTAAATCAATAAACAGTTCGCAATGAACAATAAACAGTGAACAGTTGGCAGTTGGCAGTTGGCAGTTGGCAGTTGGCAGTGAACAATAATCAATAAGGCCCACTGGTGGGTTAAAAAAATGCCCAAGTTTCCTTGGGCATTCTTCATTCTAAAAACTAATCAACTAATGTTGTTCATATACAAAATAATCACACATGACCATTTCCTCAAACCTACTACCAAGGCGTAGCGGTTCCTTGAACAATCCAAGGCCTGGCATACGGACTATCATTAGGATCTGTAGAACTAAATGCAGTGCTTTCCAAAGAAGCCGCTCCGACAGCATAATTCGCTGTATTGATGTTTAATTCATCCGTAGGATAAATAAATCGTAAAGGCATCACATCCTCTCTGGCAAACGGCCCTGCACTAAAAGCAGGAAGCCCCGTTCTTCTCCAATCCATATAAGCCTCATCACCGTTGAACATATTGGCAATCCATTTTTGCTCCATAACCTGTTCTAAGGTACCGTCAAAAGCAACTCCTGTATTATCAATATAATCTGCATAGTCATCAGCAACGCCCCAAACATCAAAAGATGCCTGAACACCTGTGTTGTAGTTCACTTCGGCATCTGACCCCCATCCTCGTATAGCGGCTTCTGCTTTTAAGAACGATAACTCAGCAAAAGAAAAGAGGCGTGATTTTAAAAGATTTCCGCCGTCCTCTTTTTGATTAAAGACTTCATTCATTTTTGACACATAGGCATTTGTTCCTCCTCTTGACCCATCAGCGTTTAAATGATACTCATAAGGATCTATACTACTAACCGCAACAGGCAAACCTACATAAACACTACTGGTATCAATCAATTTCAAACCGGCCTGTACATCCGCAGCATAGGTAGCTGCAGAGTAGATGGCATAATTATTGGCTGCCATAGTGGCCTCATTGATATAACGAATACCTCCTGCTTCCGCAATATCACCTCCGCCGGGTACATCAATGGCAGGAACTACTTTCGTAGGTATTTCTACAGGGGCAAACCAAACTGCTATTCTAGGGTCTTCTAACTCCTTCAACTTATCGGTCAAGGTAGTACAAGGCTTCACTCTGTGAAAATCGGAAGCCGAACCAAACTGCCCGCTATTAGGCCATGATTGATCGCTTATTCCACCAATATAAGCCAAGGCAAGTTCTTCATCAACATTGTCAATTAAAGGCTTGGCAAGTGTACTAGTCACCCCAGCTCCTGAAAAAGAAGGCAGTTTTTCTGACAACCTCATATAATAGCGCAAAGCCAAGGAGTTGGCTAATTTTTGCCACTTAGATGCATCTCCACCGTAAAATACATCCTGTGAAGAATCAATACCCTCAAAACTAGACCCACCTAATAGACTTGATGCAGTTTCTAAATCAGCAATAATGCCTTTGTACACCACCTCTTGAGAATCATACGTTGGTCTCTCTCCATCATCATCGATACCGCCTAAAGCATTTGAATAAGGGATGTCGCCATAATAATCAGTCAACTTACCAAACAACATTGATTTTAACACCAATGACACCCCTTCGTGAAACTCTAAACCAAGCTCAACCGCCCTTTCGTTAGCGACTTTATTAGTTCTCAATAAACCATAATTTGTATTCCAGATGCTACCTGTCTCCCAATCGTAGCGATTATTAGACCAAGAATCCTTCTGTGTGTATTGTGCCGCATTTCCTGTATCACCAGCATAACCATTGCTGGTTGTACTTGTTGCAATACCGGTCATTACCGTACTTATCAATAAATTAGGATCAACCAAACCGGACTCAACTCCATTTGGGTTCTCATTGATTTCAACCAAATCATTATCGCAAGAAACCACAAGCAATAATGGAATTAGCAGAAATATACTAACTACGTTTTTTATTAATTTCATAACCTATATTTTTATTTTATTTAGAAGCTCGCGTTAAGTTTAATACCAACCGGAATTGCCCAAGGCTGTATATTGTATCTTTCAACACCTTGTGATAAATTACCGTTTGAGTATTGGAAAGCCGATTCTGGATCGATATTTATACCTGCCTTAGTCCATAATATGATATTTCGACTAAATACCGAAAGCGATAAATTTTGCATTCCAATTCGCTTAGTTAAGCTCTTAGGAAAAGTATAGCCTACTGAAATTTGTCTTAGTTTCACATAATCAGCATCAAAGGTAGAGGCTCTAGTAAAATCCCATGCGTAATTGTCACCATAGGTATGGTACTGTGTGCCAGGACCACCAATATTCTCTTGATCAGCTATAAAGTTTCCGTTGCCATCATATGAACCAATTACACCTGGCAAAAACACACCATCATTCAAACCGTCAATTGGAAATCCTCCCAATTCCGCAGTAGGCCCTCCTACTAGAGGATAGAACTCACCGTCAGGAGATAGGAACTCATCGGCATTTTCTCTGATGTATGCCGGTATATCACCAACATCACTCAAATCATATACCTTGTCGAGCCATCTGTCCGTCTGCAAATCCGATTCGTAGTAACGATGGGTCTGTGAAACGAACTGACCACCTTTACGCCAATCAAAATTCATTGATATATTCCAATTTTTGTATTTAATCGATGTTTGTAAACCTACCTTAAAATCAGGATTGTAATTCCCAATAACCGGAGCCGCTCTATTGCCATCTTCATCAGATAAGGTTCTGTTACTATTTTCCCAGCCTTCATCATCTAATAATGGCCACCCGTGATAAGGTGAGTTAGGATCATCAACGCGTACAAAATCACGATCAACAATCTGACCAATCTCTTCGCCTACCCAAGTATAAGCCCCACCTTTTGCCTGTCTCCAGAAATTAACAAAATCGGTTCCCTCAGCTAGCTCGGTGATAATGGTTTTATTGGTTGAAAAGGTAAAATTAAGATCCCAACTCAGGTCTTTAGTTCGTATAGGAGTACCTCCTAAAGACGCTTCATAACCCGTACTATTCAAGTTTCCTGCGTTAAACAGTTTACTAGTGGATCCTGATGATATTGGAAGAGACTTACTAAAAATCTGGTTTTCGTTGTCAGATTCGTAATAGGTAAAATCCATATGCAAACGATTCTTGAAAAGCGATAAATCAACTCCAAATTCTATAGAGGTGTTTATTTCTGGTTTAATATTTTGATTCTTTAAAGCTGCTGGTACCGCCAACTGTGAAGCAGAGCCCCAATCACCAGAATTACTTAATATAGTAAACAAATTATGCGCACTCGTTCCATTACCTGCTTGCGCCCAACCTGCTCTTAACTTAAACAAAGAGACATCACTGCCCATATCAAACATCTTGTTCAACAACAAACTTGTTGATACCGAGGGATAGAAAAAAGAATTATTGCTCTCTGGCAATGTACTAGACCAGTCGTTTCTTGCAGTCACATCAACATAAATCATGTCTTTATAACTGATATTACCCAAGGCGTATAAGCTATTAACTCTTTCTCTTGATTGGCGCTCACTAAAATCTAAATTGTCGCTTGCTATATTTGAAAGTAAGAATAGATTTGGAATGATTAATCCTGAGCCCCCATTTTTAGTTCGGGTCGTTACTGAGCCCGTTTCTACATCACGAACGTTACCGCCACCAGATATGCCAAAATCAAAATTGTCACCTAATTCACCCTTATAAGTTAAAAGAAAATCAGTATTACTTTCAACACCATCAAGGTTAGTAATACCATAGGCACCATTTCTTTCTCTATCAAAACCGCTTGAAATTTTGGTTTCTCTTTTCTCATGAGTATCATTATACGCATAACGCACCATTAAAGAAAGGTGATCGGTAAACTTATAATCCGCTTGTAAATTCCCGAAAAGCCTTTTTCTATCAAAACCGTTATTAATTTCGTAGGCAAGAAAATAAGGATTATTATATTCAAAATCACTTGGGTCATCACCCCAGTTATAAGGTGCATTTTGCGATTGCCCTTCGACCAACCAATAATCTCGTAAATCTCGAATATCGATATGCGGATTAATATCGTAAATCCCCTGCAAGGGGTTTGCACGTCGATCGGTAGTCGAAGGTCTGTTTTTTGCACCAGATAGCACGTAGTTTATAACTGAAGTTATCCTTAATTTGTCATTGACAGCAAAAGAACTATTTACACTGAAATTATTTCGATTTAAATCTGAATTCGGAATAAAACCTTCATGCCTCATATTAGTATACGACAACCGATAATTAAGTTTATCCGTACTGTTTTGAACCGAAATTGTATTGGTGTGTGTTGAAGCCGTTTCAAAGAAATTTTTAGCATTATTTCGACCCTTAGAAGTTAAGGGTTTAGCAACCGCAATGCCACTTGCCAATTCCGCATCGGTATAGGGCCATTGAATAGCGGTTAAACCTTTATCTAACTCGGGGCCTACCCAGCCTGATGAAGTCTCGTCGATTTGTGTGGTTATAGGATCAGGCCTACTTCCATTGGCAAAACGATTACTCTTTTTCAAAAATTTATAAGGCGTTTCATATACAATGCTAGAACTAAAAGATATACCCAAGCCTTTGCTTTTTTTACCTGATTTCGTGGTAACTAAAATAACGCCGTTACCCCCTCTGCTACCATAAAGTGCTGCAGCACTAGGCCCTTTAAGCACGGAAACACTTTCAATATCGTCTGCATTCAAATCACCAATTCCGCCACCATAATCTACAGCAATACCACTACCAGTTGTTCCGATATTGGTAAGGCTACTAGTAAGCGGCACACCATCGATTACATATAAGGGCTGATTATCCGTTGTTAATGAAGAGGCCCCACGAAGAATTACACTTACCGTTGAACCTGCACCCCCTGTAGAATTGATTTGCACCCCAGAGACTCTACCGTTCAGAGCATTTATAGCATTTTCCTGAGTCGCGGTTCGCATATCTTCTCCGTCTACTTCAGTTACAGAATACCCCAAAGATTTCTTTTCCCTTGAAATACCCAAAGCGGTTACTACCACCTCGTCAAGTGCTTCTGAAGAAGCTTGTAGACTTACATTCAGTGTTGTTTTGCCATCCACGGCAATTTCTTTTGTTTCCATTCCTATATAGGAAAACACAAGTACCGATTCATTGTTCGAGACTGAAATTGAATAATTTCCGTCAAAATCAGTACTAACACCAGTGGCAGTTCCTTTGATTACCACAGATACTCCAGGTAATAGGTCACCAATATCGTCGGTGACGACTCCGGATACTTTTTCCTGCGCCAGCGCGCTCCCAAAGCACATACTGAACACAAATAACATTAATAAATAAGCTTTACTTTTTTTCATTCCGTTTGAGTTATAAGTTATGGAAGCAAATCTATCCCAAAACCTACAACAAGACGCGTGGTATATTATTAAATATAAATGATATTTTAACCTGTATTTTCAATTTATTACCACAATGTTATTATAAGGTTAATATATCATTATATTATGCTAAGAAAACAGAATGAACAATACCCGAACTTATAAGAGATACTTCAAGAACCAAGCTCCTCATTCACCTTAATTTAGAGCTAATCCGTATACTATGATGCCATCAGAATTTTCTTAAAACCCGCCCATAATAATCACAACCTAAATACGGTCAACAATTCTGCGAAGCACTAAATTTTAGAGTGATATGCGCGAATACATTAAAAAAATAATGAGGTGGTTGATATTCCATGCAAACAAAATAAGATATAACAAATTGCCTACTTTGAATTCGAGTTAATTTGCATATCAGTAAAAACTTCGTGAAACCAACTACCCCCAAAACAAGTCTATGGGTGTTTTTCAGGCTTCATTTTAGGCTGGCATACTGGGGTGAAACCCTCTCTTTTGAGGAGTAAAAGTAGAATCATAATGCACAGCATCAAGTAAATATTAAATTAAAAAATAACGGACTATGTTGGCAGGTATTGATTATTTCATAGTAATAGCCTATATACTAGGAATGCTATTACTAGGCCTTTATTTTAAAAAATTCGTCAATAGTTCAGAGGATTATTTCTTAGGCGGCAGAAGCCTGCCGTTCTGGGCCATTGGCATGTCTATAGTAGTCTCTGATATCGGGGCACTTGATTTTGTAGGAATATCAGGGCAAGCCTATAGATATGGTGTATCAGTAGGTAATTTTGATTGGATCGGCTCCGTTCCCGCCATGTTATTGGCCGCGTTTATCTTCATTCCCTATTTTTGGCGTGGAGGCATGTACACGATCCCAGAATACTTGGGAAGACGATATAACAAATCAGTTAGGACCATAGCCTCAGTTACTTGGATCCTTTTCTTCGCCTTGGATCTTGGCGTTTTATTTTGGGCAAGTGCCGTATTATTAAACGTACTGATGGGGTGGCCCATTTGGATTTCAATCTTATCAACAGCAGGCGTGGTCGGACTTTACACCTATTTCGGGGGAATCACAGCCGTGATAATGACTGATGTGGTTCAATTAATCATCATGTTCATCGGCGGATTCGCCTTGGTTTTCCTTAGTCTGGATGCCGTTGGCGGATGGGAGAACATGGTAGATAAAATTAGTGCCATGGGACCCGAATACCGAAGTCATTTCGATATTATTCAACCCGTAGACACCAAATCGCCCTTCCCCTGGACCGGAATTTTATTCGGACTGACATTTGTCATGTCCAACGCCTATATGATAGGAAATCAGTCTATTGTTCAACGTTGTCTTACCGCAAAAAATGAATGGCATGCCAAAGCAAGTATGATATTTGGTTCTGCCCTGAAAATGTTTATCCCTATATTGGTGTTATTCCCAGGCCTTATGGCTGTTGTTGTTCATCCAGATTTGGCTGATGGCGACCAAGCATTACCCATGATGATTAAAACTATTCTTCCTCCCGGACTGGTAGGTTTAATGTTCGCTGCATTTTTTGCAGGCCTAATGTCAAGCGTTGATTCGTTATTGAACTCTACAGCTACTTTGTTCACCAAGGATATTTATGAACCGTATATAAAGAAGGGTGCCGATGACAAACATTATTTAAAGGTAGGTCGGATAAGCACCTTGGTTCTATTGGTTTTTGGGGTAGCCACATCACCGATTAGTAGCGATTTTCCTGGTATATATGTAGCGATTCAAACCTTTATGTCGTATTTCCAAGGTCCTTTGTTCGCCATTCTTTTATTAGGTATCTTTTGGAAAAGAACAACACAATGGGGCGGACTTTCTGCCTTGGTAATTGGAATAGGGGTTGCCGTTTTCATGAATGTATTCAAGGCACAGTTCTTTACAATTGAAGATCCTTTTCTGTATATTTCATGGTGGTCATTCGTAGTCGGCTTTATCATCAATGTGGTCGTCAGTTTATTTACCAAACCCCACACCTCTGAACAACTTGAAGGTTTGGTGTTCAATGCTAAAATCATAAATAAAAGCAGCTAATCTCGGGGGCTAGTCCTCGAGGTATTTGATGTAACTAATCCTATATTTCGATACAAAAATCGAGATATCAAACCCACTCGTGGGAATAAAAGACAATGCGATGTTAAATTTTGATTGGCTTTCCGGTATATCACAAGAAATGGCAAAAACAATCTTTTTTGTTTTATTCGCTATAATTGGCTTCTTGGTATTTTTATTACCCAATGATTATATCTATGAAGGTATTAAAGACGAAGATCGACACTGGTGGAACAATCTAAAGTACTGGTCAGTCGGAGTCTTGTGCATTTTAACATTTATCTATTACATTTTTTAATCCTTTTATCACCAAATTATGGAAACGATTGAAATTAATGCAAAAATAAAAGCAGCCCAAATAAACAATGCCTTAGGGTTTTTTATATTGGTATTCGGAATCATAGTTATAATTGCGATGGCTTTTACAGAGACCTTTGTACAACAGATGACCGATCTTACTGCAGGGCTGTTAATGGTTATCATTGGTGGTGCAATGATGTGGACAGCGAAAAGGACTATCAAGAAATTAAAACGTAAAATGCACCGTGTGTAATGAACAAATCATACGAAATTCAACTCACTGAGCATTGGAAAATTCAATCTTCTAGCCATGTTCATGACAAAGGCGCTGCCCTTTCATCTCAATCCTATAGCACTACTAATTGGCATTCTGCTAAGGTACCATCAACTGTTCTAGGCACCTTGGTCTCGAACAAGGTTTATGAAAACCCTTATTTCGGAGAAAACCTAAAGTCGATTCCGACCGAATTATTTAAGGTACCCTGGTGGTATTCGACTAATTTCGACCTTAGCGAACAACAGGCAAGTGATTTTGCTTCTTTGTGTTTTGACGGCATCAACTATAAGGCCAATGTTTGGCTAAACGGACAACTTATTGCCGATTCAAACGCCATAGATGGGGCATATCGCATTACATCTTTCGATATAAGTAAATATATTATTGAGGGAAAAAACGCATTGGCAATTGAAGTAATACCTCCAAAACCCGGCGATTTCAGCATAGGATTTGTCGATTGGAATCCGGCACCTCCAGATGGTAATATGGGCGTATTTAGACCAGTAACACTCCAACTTCACGCAGGAGTAAACCTAGAAAAACCTTTTGTACAGACCAAGGTGAATCTCGAAACCTTAAAAGAAGCCGATCTTAGTGTTTCAACACAGCTTGTAAATTATAGCGATGCATCCATTACAGGTGTTTTGATTGGCAAGATAGGAACCGTTGAATTTAGCCAAAAGCTGACTATCGCCGCGAATAGTGAAAAGAAAATCGATTTTACGACCGAAGCGTTTCCTCAATTACACTTTAAAGACCCAAAATTGTGGTGGCCCGTTCATTTGGGTGAACCTCATTTATATGAATTGGATCTGCAGTTTCAAATTGATAATCATATTTCTAAAACTACCCAAGTCAAATTCGGAATTCGTGAGGTCGAAGATTATTGGCTAAATGACATACATCGTGGGTATATAATCAACGGTCAAAAAGTGCTCATCAAAGGTGCCGGATGGACCGATGATCTCTTCTTAATGGATTCTCACGAAAGTATCGAAGCCCAGGTGAAGTATGCAAAACAAATGAATTTAAATTGCATTCGCTTGGAAGGTTTTTGGGGAAAAGACCACAAAATATACGACCTATGTGATGAACACGGTATTCTTTTAATGGTCGGATGGAGCTGCCATTGGGAGCATGAAATTCATATGGGCATACCCGTAAGCGAGCGATTCGGAGCAGTTTACAAAGAAAAAGACGTACAACATGTCGCCCAAGCTTGGGAAGATCAGGTCATCTGGCTCCGTAATCACCCCAGTATATTTGTGTGGACCGTAGCCAGCGACAAGGTTCCTATTACCGAACTTGAAGAAAAATATATCGAAACCTTCGCCAAATATGACCCCACTCGGCCCTATTTAAATTCGACCGGCGGTGTCGGAAGCGATCAGCATGTTATCGGCAGCGAAGAAGTTATCAGTGAAATAAGTGGGCTATCTGGCGTTAAAATGCTAGGGCCTTATGCCTACACGGCGCCGGGTTACTGGTATACCGACACCAAATTTGGTGGTGCCTATGGTTTTAATACCGAGACAGGCCCAGGAGCCCAAGTACCGCAATTAGATAGCTTACGAAAAATGATTCCCGAGGCCGACCTTTGGCCAATTGGCAAGGCATGGGACAACCATTGCGGCAGGTATGAATTTTCAGATCTGAGCCGTTTTACAAAAGCTATCGATGAGCGCTATGGTACACCTAAGGATCTCATCGAATTTGATATAAAAGCACAGGCAATGAACTATGAGCTTATGCGCCCAATGTTCGAAGCCTTTCAGGTCAACAAAAAAAAATCTACCGGTATCATCCAATGGATGTTAAATGCCGCCTGGCCTAAAATGTACTGGCAGTTATACGATTATTACCTCATGCCTACAGCTGCATTTTATGCCACACAAAAGGCATGCACACCCCTTCACCTGATTTATAATTATGGTGATAATCACATTTATGCCATTAACGATTACCAACACCAAATCGAGAATTTACAAGCCTTGATTCGTATTTATGATATTAATTCTCAACTACTGCTAGAGAAAACTATTTCATTCAATGCCGCGCCCGATATCGCCTTCTCTATATTTTCAATAGAAGCTGTAGAAAACCTTACGACCACCTATTTTTTGGATCTTCGGTTGTTAAACAATGAAAAAACAGAAGTCAGCGCTAATTTTTACTGGCTTTCGACCAAAGAAGAGATTTTAGACTACGAAGCAGATTTGGGCGAATTCGCCTATCACACCCCTAGCAAGCAATACGCAGATTTACGTTTGCTTAATTCACTTCCAAAAGTTGACCTTGATCTTATTCAGGTTTTCGAAAAAGTAGCTGATGAACAAAGCATTTCAGTAACTTTAGAAAATAGTGGGAATACCATTGCATTTTTAATCAACCTTAAAGTAATCGAAAAAGCCAGTGAAGAAGTAATACTTCCTATTTTTTGGGAAGATAATTTCATCAGTCTCCTACCCGGCGAAAAAAGAACAATCCGTGCCACTTTTAACTCGAATACAGAGGCAGAATTAAAAGTTGAAGGCTGGAATTTAAACAAAATAAAAAATGGGTAAATTAGCACTCACAGGAGGAAAACCATGTCGTGATACGACGGTAAACCCATGGCCAAAATGGCCCATATGGGGCAAAGAAGAAGAGCTTGCTCTTATTGAGGTCCTCAATAGTGGTGTTTGGTCATACAATGGCCCAAAAGAAACCGAATTTAATAGTCTTTTTGCTGAATTTACAGGTACAAAACATTCAATCTGCACTGTTAATGGTACCGTTACGCTTCAAATTGCACTAGAGGCTTTAGGTATCGGACTCGGTGATGAGGTCATCATTCCCGGAATCACATGGCAAGCGACTGCCGCAACTATTATCGATGTAAATGCAACGCCCATTATGGTCGATGTATGTGAAGACACCTGGTGTATTGATCCCCTAGAAATCGAAAAGGCCATAACCCCAAAGACCAAGGCAATAATTCCCGTTCATTTATATGGGGCCTTTGCTGATATGGATGCCGTAATGGCCCTTGCCAAAAAACACAAACTTTTCGTCATCGAAGATTGCGCCCACAAACACGGCGGAGAATGGAAAGGAAAAAAAGCAGGAAGTATTGGAGATATCGGTAGTTTCAGCTTTCAATTATCAAAACATTTAACTGCAGGCGAAGGCGGGTCGGTAACTACCAATGACCCCATACTAGCAGAAAAACTAGATGCCCTAAGAAACTGTGGTCGCAGACCCGAGGACGAGACCATGGTAGGCGACAAAGGCATCGGAGATTATGGCGACGATGGCAATTTTATTCAATCGGGTAATCTGCGTATTACTGAATTTCAGGCAGCTATTCTGATAGAGGGCCTAAAACGCCTACCCGAACAAAATGCTAAAAGAGATACCAACGGGGCCTATTTGAATACACTCTTATCTGATATTCCGGGTATTCTTCCCTTAAAAAAAGATAAAAGAGAAACAAAAAAAGCCTATTTCAATTTTGCATTTCGATATGATAAAAATGAATTCAAAGGCTTGCCAATCAAAAAATTCAGAAGTGCATTAGAGGCCGAATTACAGATAGTAGTCGATGCCTGTTACGAACCTCTGAATATATGTTCTTTATACGTACCACATACCAAACCAGCACGACATAAACTGAATGACGCCTATTGGGCCGCTATAGACCCTACACGGTTTTTATTACCCGTTTCTGGGCGAATTTTCAAAGAAGAATCCGTTTGTATACATCACAAAATATTATTGGGCAGCCAATCAGATATGGATCTGATAGCAACAGCCATTAAAAAGATCTATAAAAGTTCTGAAGAACTTATGTAAAGCTTGCAAACCGCAATATATCCTATGGAAAAAATAAAAGTAGCATTGATCGGATCAGGATTTATAGCGGACTATCATGCCCGCGGACTACTGGCTATTCCCCATGTAGAAATGGTAGCCGTGGTATCCAAGAATATTGATAATGCGAAAAAATTTGCTCTTAAATACAAGATTAAAGATGCCTTCGATACTATTTCATCTATTCTCAAGAATGATGAAATCGATGCGGTAATCATCAGTACTCCAAATCATTTACACGCTCCACAGACCATTGAGTTCTTAAAGACCGCCAAAGATGTTTTTCTTGAAAAACCAATGGGAATGAATGCAGAAGAAGGCAAACAGATTACCAAAGTTGCAAAAGAACACAATCAACTGGTTATGCTTGGCCATATGTGGCGATTTGATGCCGATACAAACTATATCAAAAACAGCATTGAATCTGGCAAACTCGGTAAAATTTTCAAGACCAAGGCCTACGGTATCCATGAAAATTGGGGCCCCTCGGGTTGGTTTACAAAAAAAGAATTGGCAGGCGGCGGTGCTTTAGCAGATATGGGAGTACACGCCATTGATACCACAAGATATCTTATTGGCGACCCAAAACCGATTAAAGTATACGCTAGGATAGCCACACATTTTGGCGATTATGATGTAGATGATACTGCAATAATACATATTACATGGGACAATGGTGTAGAAAGTAGCATTGAAAGTGGTTGGTGGCATCCCCATATGGATGGCCCCGAAGCAAGCTCAGGAATATTTGGCACAAAAGGCTATGCAAGTCTTTTCCCCACCTTTTTAAAACTAAAAAAAGGCGAAGAAGATTCGGAAAAGATTATCCCAGACTTGCCCAAAAGAGAAGATCATTGTGATCAAATCATCTATACCAGACAAATGGAACACTTTGTGGCCTGTATAAAAAACAGAAAACAACCGAATCCGGGTTTGTTAGAAGGGCAGATTGTGATGAACATTGTAGACGCCGCCTATGAATCGGCAAGAACCGGAGAAGTTGTTAATCTAAAATAGTGCTTGTCGAAAATAAACTAGCTCGGGGCAAGTCTGCCTACCGCAGGCATCGAGGCATTAAGCCCACTAGTGGAAATTAAAACCAATACTAATACATACTATATGAAACCAATTGTACAAATCTCATTAGACCTTACTAATATTGACGAAGCATTAGAAACGGCCGCAATGGCCTTACGGGCAGGAGTAGATTGGCTTGAAGCAGGAACACCGCTCATCTTGGCAGAAGGTTTGCACGGGGTAAAAAAGTTAAGAGAAGCTTTCCCCGGCATACCAATTGTAGCCGATCTTAAAACCATGGACGGAGGGTATCTCGAGGCAGAGATGATGGCAAAGGCAGGTGCGACCCATGTAGTGGTCATGGCTAGGGCACATGCAGAAACTATAAAGGTTGTTGTACAGGCAGGAAAAGATTATGGTGTAAAAGTAATGGGCGATAATCTGGGTTGCCCAGATATGGTCGAGGGCGCAAAGTGGCTCGAAGACTTGGGCTGTGATTATATTATTCACCATATTGGTTATGATGAACGCCGCGGTATTGCTGCACAAGGCCTAAAAATGCCAAGTCCGATGGATCAGCTCAAAGAAATTGTCGAGGCAGTGAACGTTCCTGTTCAGGCCGTAGGCGGACTAAGCCTAGAACAGGCAATACAATGTCCTGAAATAGGCGCCCCCATGGTAGTCTTGGGTGCTCCTTTGACCATAGATGCCGATTCATTCAAAACAGCCGATGGCGACCTTGAAAGCTCATTGCGATTGATCTGTCAAAAAATACACGCCTACGCAGGGTAAATACACTAGCTCGGGGCAAGCCTGCCTTTGCCGTCAGGCAGGCCCAAGAGGCATTGAAAAAATAACTAATTTTATATTTCGGGGCAAGCTCGGCCTTTCTGCCGATTCTTATCGAAGTATTAAACCCACTTGTGGGAATAAATAAAAGCAAATGAAATCTATAGCCGTTGTTAATTTTGCTCCCGAAAAGGGAAGCGTAGAGATTAGAGAAATATCAAAACCAACCATTGGTGAGGAAGATGTGTTGTTAGAAGTAGTTAATGTAGGCGTATGTGGTAGTGACCTGCACCAATGGACCTCAGATCATAGTTGGCCAGTGAATTACCCGGTCGTTTTAGGACATGAATTCGGAGGCCATATCATCGAACTAGGAAGTAGAGTCAAAGACTGGAAAGAGGGTGATAGAGTAGTCAGTGAAACTGCCGCAGTAATCGACACCAACAATCCAATGTCAAGACAAGGCCTTTATAACCTTGACCCGACCAGAAAGGGATTTGGCTACGGCGTAAATGGTGCCATGACGCGTTTTGTTCGCGTACCGGCAAGATGCCTGCACAGAGTTCCTGAGAACCTACCTTTTGAGCAAGCCTGTTTGACCGAGCCTTGCTCGGTAGCCTATAATGCCGTAGTCGTAAATTCACGAATAAAACCTGGCGATAGGGTTATTGTCCTTGGGCCTGGAACTATAGGAATTCTATGTGCTGCAATGGCCAAGTTATGTGGCGCTGATGTTGCCATTGTAGGACTGGAAGCTGACCGGGGCCGATTAGAAATTGCCCAGCAATATGGTTGTGACGGTATTGTTGGAGATGCGACTGAATGGGCGAATAAAAGAGATGGCCTTGGTGTTGATTGTATTATCGATGCTGCTGGCGTGAGTGCTACCTTGCAATTGGCCCTAAAGCTTGTACGCCCGAACGGACATATTACAAAAGTCGGTTGGGGCCCCAAACCCCTAAACTTTTCATTAGATGCCCTAGTACAGAAAAACGTCACCTTACAGGGAAGTTTTAGCCATAACTGGCCCATTTGGGAAAAAGTTCTTGCTCTTTTGGCTTCCGGAACTTTAGACGTCAACCCAATTATTGGCGGAGTGTGGACATTCTCAGACTGGCATGAAGCTTTTGAACAAATGCATACAGGAAAAGTGGTTAAAAGTGTCTTAAAGCCAAATTAAATCATATGCGCCTGAACAATAAAGTCATATTAATTACAGGAGGATATACGGGCATAGGCCGTGCAATCGCTACCTATTGCGTAAAAGAAGGGGCGAAAGTAATTGTTAACGGCTTGCGGAAAGAATTGGGCGAATCACTAGTTAAAGAATTGGGAGCCACCAAGGCCCATAGTTTAACGCTAGATATAACAGAAACTTCGGCTCCTGAAACATTGGTCAAAGAAGCCATTTCTAAATTCGGAAAGCTCGATGCCGTGGTAAATAATGCTGCGATGATTGCATCCTCTGACATTAGCACCTCCAACAAGGAATTTATGCAAAAAATATTGGCCATAAATACACTTGCTCCTCTCGCTATAATTCAAGCTGCCCTACCCCATTTGACTAAAGCAAAAGGCTGTGTATTGAACATTGGTTCAATCAATGCCTGGTGCGGCGAGCCAGACCTCTTAGGCTATAGCATTTCAAAAGGGGCATTGATGACGATGAGCAGAAATCTCGGAGACAGTCTGTTTCGTGACAATGGCGTACGCGTCAATCAAATCAATCCGGGATGGGTGCTAACGGAACAGGAAAAATTAAATAAACGTGAACAAGGTATGAAAGACGACTGGTTCAAGGAGCTACCTACTATTTTTGCCCCTGCCAAACGTATTTTTTTACCTGAAGAAATCGCCGCCGCCGCCGTACACCTCCTTTCAGACGAGAGTGGCCCCGTAAGCGGGCAAATTATAGAATTAGAACAATTTCCTATGATTGGGCGTAACCCCCCCAAGAATTGGGAAGGTTCGCATAAAAAAAAGTAAAAAGAAATTAACCTAACCCATTTCTGTGCATAAAGCATCGAATTGTTAACTAAACCCACTAGTGGGAAAACAAAATATGCCAAAATTAGCTGTATTTCCAAAAGCATTCATGCAAGAGTTATGTAAAGATGGAACAATGAAAGTTTCTGAATGGATTGATCTAGCCGTGCAACTCGATATCGATGGTATCGAGTGGTATGCAGGTTTTTTAGAAATGGCCGACACCGCGAACTGGCCGATCTTTAGAAAACAGGTCGAAAGTCACGGTATGGTGATTCCTATGCTCTGCTGCTCTCCAGACTTTACGCATCCGGATGCCTCTTTTCGAGAAAAGGAAATCGAAAAACAAAAACACTGGATTCAAATGACCCATGTTCTAGGTGGCTCCTATTGCAGAGTGCTATCTGGGCAACGTCGCCCTGAACTCACTATGGAGCAAGGTGTTGATTTTGCTGCCGAATGTATTAAGGCCTGTTTGCCTCTTGCCCAAGAATTGGGTATCACATTGATTTTGGAAAACCATTATAAGGATGATTTTTGGGAATACCCTGAATTCGCCCAACAAATGGATGTTTTCTGCAAATTGGTAGATAAAATCGACCATCCTAATTTTGGTGTCAACTATGACCCCAGCAATACCTTTCTCGCCGGTGAAGACCCATTAGAATTGTTGTATCGCGTTTCAGACAAGGTAGTGACCATGCACGCCAGTGACCGGTATCTTATCGAAGGCACTATTGAGGACCTACGTAAAGAAGAAGGCGGAGCAGTAGGTTACGCCAAAAGACTAAGCCATGGTGAAATAGGAAAGGGACTTAACGATTATGATGCCATTTTTTCGGAATTAAAACGAGTTGGATTCGATGGTTGGATTAGTATCGAAGATGGTGTAGACGGCATGGATCAATTAGAACGAAGCGTAAGTTTTGTACGAAAGAAAATCGCCCAGTATTGGCCTGATTTTAAAGAGTGATGTCACTGTATTTAATGTTGCCTTTTACTAGACGAACCTTACAAATAGTTCTTTATTCGAGAACTATTTGTATATTTGCATCATAATTGAGCCTATGAAACGAATAATTGCTAAAAGCACGCTTAGGCAATTTTGGGAAAAACACAATGACTCTGAACAGTACCTCAAAACTTGGCACGACACCGTCAAGAATTCGAAATGGAATTCCCCAAACGATGTCAAACAGACATACATAAACGCAAGTATTCTAAAAAATGGTCGGGTAGTTTTCAATATCAAAGGAAACTCATATCGACTGATCGTCAAGTTCAACTATCACAAACAATGGGCATTCATACGATTTATAGGCACACACGCTGAATATGACAAAATTAATGCAGACGAAATATAATTTTTTTTCAAAGTTGTGAATTGCTTTCAGTTTATAGTACCGGAGTAAACTACCTCGATGCAAGCCTGCCTGCGGTAGTCAGGCATCGGGGTACCTGCCGGCATAGGCAGGTTAAACCCACTGGTGAGAATAAAAGGAAAAACTATGGAATTAAAACCGATTAAAACAGATTCTGATTACAGAAAGGCACTTAAACGTCTCGATGTGATTTTTGATGCTCTTACCGATACCAACGAAGGAGACGAGGCAGAAATTTTATCCCTACTTATCGAACATTACGAAAACGAACATTACCCAATTCATGCCCCGGATCCTATCGAAGCTATAAAAATTCGAATGGAAGAACTGAATCTCAAGCAAAAAGATTTGATTGGAGTAATTGGGGGAAAAAGCAGAGTCTCCGAAATTTTAAATAAAAAGAAAACACTAACAGTTGGTATGATAAGAGAATTGGAACACCTTTTACATATTTCCGCTTCTGTGCTTGTGAATAATTATCAACTGGCGAACTGAAAAACAAATTCTTAACTGCATATATCCACTATAAATCTACCCTATATTTTAAACCACCCTTAACTAAACTGCTGCACGGTATTTAGGAGAACCAACTATTACCGTATACTATTGAACAATATCGTATCATAAATATCGAATATTTATCGAATACAAACGAATCATATCGTATCATTTTACTAAAAAAGCGTACCTTCGTTTCATGGAAAATAGCGCCCATACATTTAAGATAAATATTGACTGGAAACTAATTAAGCTGATTAGTCAGATTGATAGATTTGATGCTTCGTGGGCAACCATTGAAAAAAAAGAAGGGCAAAGCCTCAAACAGTTGAAATCAATAGCAACCGTTCGGAGCGTTGGTGCCTCGACTAGGATCGAAGGTTCGAAAATGTCGGACAAAGAAGTAGAGGTATTACTTAAAGAAATAAATATTACAAAAATTGAAGACAGGGATTCGCAAGAAGTTGTTGGGTATTTTGAAGTACTGGACATAATTTCCGATTCTTATAAAACTATTGGAATAAATGAGAGTGCCTTGAAAAATCTACATAATATCTTGCTAAAGCACAGCAAAAAAGATGAATGGCACAAAGGGGGTTACAAACAACATAGCAATGCAGTTGAGGCAAAGCTACTGGATGGAACAAAGCAAATACTATTTCAAACAACAGAAGCTGGCCTACCAACACAAGATGCAATGAGGCAATTAATCAAGTGGTATGATAATGACAATGAAACCCACCCACTTGTTAAGTTCGCTTTGTTTGCCTATGATTTTGTGAGTATTCATCCATTTCAAGATGGTAATGGTAGATTAAGCAGGTTGATTTCTACATTGTTATTATTAAAACACGGATACAAATGGATTCAATACGTAAGTTTTGAGCATGAAATTGAAAGTCGGAAAACAGAATACTATCGAGTTTTAAGAGGCTGTCAAGCCCAAAGGCCGAATGAGGATGTAACGGCTTGGATTACCTTTTTCTTTAGTGCTCTCAGCAACATACAAGAACAATTGATGAAAAAGCTTGAAACAAAAGGAATTGAAACAAAACTATCCCCTAGAGAAAAATCAATTATAACCTTTATTGAAAATCATGCAGGTTGCAAATCAGGTGAAATAGCTAAGAAACTAGGTATTCCAAGTCCAACTGTTAAAAGAATTCTTCCTGGGTTGATAGCATTGAATTTAATAGAAAAACATGGTATTGGACCTGGAACAAACTACTCAATATAATAAATTAGACCTGTGCCTACCGGTAGGTTAAACTCACTATTCGGAATCAAATTGGCACTACTCAAACATCAAACTTATAAATTCGGCCACACAGGCGGGTTTATCGCAGGCCTCGATTTCTACCACACAATTCCATGTGATCTTTAGTCCGTTTGTGCCATAATCTTCGATTTTTTGAATACCACCGGTTAGTCGCAGGCGACTATCGACCAAAACGGGGCTTGGAAAACGAACCTTGTTCAAACCATAGTTCACACCCATTGTGGCCGATTTGACTTGTATGGTATCTTCCAATAATTTCGATAGCAGTGCGAGGGACATAAAACCATGGGCAACTGGTTTTTTAAAGGGGGAATGTTTTTTTGTTTTTTCCACATCGACGTGTATCCATTGGAAATCCATCGTAGCTTTCGCAAAATCATTAATCATTTCTTGGGTTACCGTAAGCCAATCTCCCTCCGGAAAATCTTCGTTTTCCAGAGTTCGAAACGCCTCGAAATTTTCTAATTCAAGTTTTGCCATTTTATTGTTTTTATCTTGAAGTTCCGCCATCTATGGTAAGGCATATGCCTGAAACAAAACGAGCCTCTTCAGAAGCAAGATAGAGGTAGCCATAGGCAATATCAATGGGTTCTGCCACCCTTCGCAAGGGAATACTGGCCTTGATCTTGTCGAAATGCTCTTCTGGAATCTCCTTCACCATATCAGTCATGGTAAAACCTGGCGCAATGGCATTGGCGGTAATACCATATTTACCGAATTCTACGGTCCAAGTCTTTGCCATAGCAATGACTCCCGCCTTGGTAGCTGCATAATTGGTCTGCCCAAAGTTACCTCGTAGACCAACATTAGATGCGGCACTCACAATTCGACCCCATTGTTTTTCTTTCATATAGGGCACTACGGCCTGTGTACAAAGAAAAACCCCTTTCAAATTCACTTCGATAACCGCATCCCATTCCTCTTCACTCATTTTTTCAAGGGTTCTATCTCTAGTAATACCCGCATTATTGATCAAAATATCAATCTTACCATATTTGGCATTAATCTGTTTGAAAAGATCAACAACTGCGGCTTTATCCGTCACTGAAACCGAATGGTATTCCGCTTGTCCTTGGTTTGCATTTATTGCATCGGCCACCGCTTGCCCTTGTGGCAACAAATCTATTATAATTACGGTAGCACCCTCTTTTGCGAAAAGTTCAGATACCGCTTGCCCTATTCCTCTAGAACCACCTGTAACAATGGCTACTTTGTCTTTTAGTCTCATGCTTTTCGTTGTTCGTTGTTTGTTGATGGTTTTTCGTTGTTCGTTGTTGGTTAAATATATAGCATTTCTACTAAATACTCATTTCTTACTACTAGGCTTTTGGTTTCAAGTATTTTGTTCAAATTTAAGTTCAAGAACAAAGGAAGTTCACTAAATCTTATCTCAACACTTACCGCTCATTGCCGTATCAACACATTTTCAAATCGACCCATTTTTATTTCGTTGTTCTTTGGTCCTTGGTCCTTGTTCGTTTGATTTCTAGTTTCATGTGTCTCTTCTCTATTTTCTTACCTCTTGGCTCATGTTTCGTGTGCAGGGTTATTGCTCATTTTGGTTTCAAGTTTAAGCACTTTATACTTCATACTCAATACTTTGTACTCAATACTTCACACTTGACACTTCATACTTGCACGACCAATTTTCCTTTTACTTTTCGATCCATCATTTCTTGCAATGCTTTTGAGGTATCTTCAAGAGGATACATTTTATGAATATGGGGGTTTAGTTTGCCTTCTTCGTGCCATTTCATTAAGGTCATGGTATTCTCCATATTCGCTTTGGGATCTTTCATGGCAAAACCGCCCCAGAATACCCCAACAATCGAGGCTCCTTTTAATAAGGGAAGGTTCAAAGGCATTTTAGGAATAGTACCTGTGGCAAAACCTACTACCAGAAATCTACCGTTCCAAGCAGTACCTCGCAAGGCAGCTTCCGAATAATCGCCACCTATGGGGTCATAAACAACATCAACTCCTTTATTGTCAGTGAGCTCTTTTATCATCGACCTCAAGTCTTGTTTGGTATAATTAATTGTTTCATATGCTCCATATTCCTTGCACAGTTCGAGTTTTTCATCGGTTGAGGCAGCAGCGATTACTTTTGCCCCCATCAACTTACCCAATTCAACGGCTGCCAGACCAACACCGCCCGAAGCACCTAAGACCAGCAAGGTTTCCCCCTCGGCCAGTTTGGCCCTATCTTTCAGTGCATGATAAGAAGTGCCATAGGCCATCATAAAAGATGCCGCCACGGGGAAATTCATTTTCTCAGGTTTCCGAAAACAGGCATTTGAGGGTACGACTACCTCTTCGGCCAAGCCTCCGTGCTGTACAAAACCAAATACGGCATCGCCCACTGCAAGATGCTTTACCCCTTCGCCTATTTCTTTAACGATTCCGGCAATATCACTACCCGGCGTAAACGGAAGTTCAGGTTTATATTGATATAATCCCTGAATTATGAGCGTATCGGGAAAATTGATTCCACAGGCCTTGACCTGAACCACAACTTCTTTGGCTCCCGCTTTTAGAGAGTCTATTTCTTCTAAAACCAATGCAGAAGGTGGTCCAAATTCTTTACAACGTATTGCCTTCATGTGTTTAAAATTTTGTACTATACACTTGAATGTGTTTTTTGATTAAAAAATACATATCCGTTTCATCCCTGTTAATCTTCGATTACTTTTAGCACCAGCTTTCCTAATTTATCCCCTGAAAAAAGACGTTGATAGGTTTGGGGAAAATTTGCTATCCCCTCATAAACGTCTTCTCGACTCTTTAGTTTACCCTCTGCCATCCATGCACCCATGGCCTTGGCCGCCTCTCCGTATCTTTTTGAATAGTCGAACACCACCATACCTTGCATTTTGGCCCGGTTGACCAATAATGATAGATAATTACTTGGGCCTTTAACGGCCGTTTTAGTATTGTACTGAGATATTGCTCCGCATATTACAATACGGGCATGCATTCTCAATCTGCCCAATGCGATGTCTAAAATTTCTCCCCCAACATTATCAAAATAGACGTCTAAGCCCTTGGGGCATTCTTCTTTCAATCTACTTTTGACATCTTCATTCTTATAGTCGATAGCCCCATCAAAACCCAGCTCTTCTACAATATACTTGCATTTATCGGCACCACCGGCAATACCGATTACCCTACATCCTTTTATTTTGGCAATTTGACCAACGATACTCCCTACTGCTCCGGCAGCTCCTGAAACCAGTACAATATCACCTTCTTTAATCTCGCCTACTTCGAGTATACCAAAATATGCGGTCATTCCGGGCATTCCTAAGACACCGAGATATGTGGGTAGTGGTGCTACATTAGGGTCTACGAGATGGTATCCTTTACCATCGGAAACGGTGTATTGCTGCACTCCGCCTTGGCCATACACAAAATCACCTATTTTAAATTTCTCATGCTTGTTAGCCCTTACCACTTCTCCCACCGTTCCTGCACGCATTACAGAACCTATGGCCATGGGTTCAATATATGATCGGGCATCATTCATCCACCCTCTCATGGCGGGATCTAGAGAAACGTAATGTTGTTTTACCAAAATCTCGCCCTCTTGTATTTCAGGAATGGGGTTGCCCTCCAAAGCCCATGTCGAGGCATCTGCTTCACCTTTGGGCCTATTTATAAATTTTAATTGTTTATTCATTTCTTTTTACTGTTTAGAGACTGTTATTGTAACGATATTCCGCCATCCAAGGTGATGGTCTGTCCGGTTATATATTTAGAATTATCGGAGGCGAGCCAGGCTATAGCTTCCGCAATATCAGCTGGATCTCCGAACCTACCCATGGGAATCATTTGTTTTAAAGTATCTTCTTTACCAGGGCTGCTGCTAACCAACCTCTCTAGAAGTGGCGAACGGGTATAGCCAGGGCAGACCGCATTAATTCTGATATTTTTACGCCCGTATTCCAGAGCCGCCGATTTGGTCATTCCTACTACGGCAAACTTACTGGCACTGTAAGAGAGGTTATAGCCCGAAGGTATCAAGCCCGCAAGGGAAGCTACGTTTATAATGTTACCATGACCTTGTTTTTGCATCTGCTTCAAAGCCACTTGCATACCGTAGAATACACCCGTTTGGTTAACGGCTATAACATTATGCCAATCTTCGTGGGTATGCTCGGCCGTCTTTTTTTGATTTTTACCGCCGATACCGGCATTGTTGATCATTATATCTAAGCTTCCTTCTTTTTTAATTGTTATAGCGATTAGGGCTTCTACTTCCTCATATTTTGTAACATCGGTTTGTACTGCAATGGCCGTCCCTCCTATTTTTAGTATTTCTTCAGCTACCTTTTGGGCACTTTCAAAATTAATATCCGATACAATAACTCGCGCCTTATGGGCCGCCATCAAAGTGGCTGTTGCCGCCCCGATACCACTACCAGCACCCGTTATAATTACAACTTTTTCTTCTAAGTCCATATTAGGTTGTTCTTCAATTTTCTGTTTCTCGTTTCTGGTTTCTGGTTTCTGGTTCACGACCATTAATACAGTTGGTCTATTTGATTTTTCTGAATCGCCTGCCATGCCGTATTGCAACACAAGGCAGAAACCTTGTTTAGGTTAGCGAAACGTTGGTCTGCTGTATACCCATTCTTGAACCTATAATATATCTGCTGGGCTATCACTGCAATCTTAAAAAGTCCGTAAGCATAATAGAAGATCAGATTGTCTACATTCCTACCACTTTTAAGGGCATATTTCTGTACAATTTCGGTTCGCGAAGGATTGCCTTGCATTACCGTTGGGGACGGAAGTCCGTGTTTGACAAAATCAACATCCATAGCGGTGGTCCAATACCCCAAAGAGGTACCCAGATCCATCAATGGGTCTCCCAAGGTACACATTTCCCAATCCAGTATTGCCGCTACTTTCTTCCATTGGTCATCGGCAAAAACAATATTATCGTACTTATAATCATTATGGATCAGGCTGTATTCATAGTGCTTAGGCTGATGGTCTTTCATCCATGATAGTACTTTTTGAGCTGAGGGAACATCATCTGTTGCTGCGGCAAGGTATTGTTTGCCCCAGTTTGTTACTTGCCGATCTACGTACCCTTCTGGCCTACCTAATGTTTCAAGCCCTGCAGCCTTATAATCAACATTATGGAGTTCAACAAAGGTATCTAACCAGGTACTCGCTATGGTATTGAATTCATTTGGGGATACCTGCCGTTCTAAAGCTTCTTTTGCCGTTAGAATAATTCCATCTACCTTACTCATAATATAGAAGAGCGCGCCGAGGACTTCGACATCTTCACAATGCACATATGCCCTGGGTGTTTTATTGAATACCTTGTTCAAATGATAAAGGACTTTAAATTCCCTCCCCATATTATGCCCTCGCTTTGGTGCCGCAAAGGGTGGACGCCGGAGTACATATTCCTTTTCTTCAATTTTTAGGAGATAGGTGAGATTCGAATACCCATTGTAAAACTGATCAACACGCAATTCGCTTTTTTCACTATTGATCAGTTCATGCTGCAACAAGAACTGCTTCAGGTTCTTCTCATGAAGCTCCTCTCCTTTTTGCACCTTCTTGGTCAGTTCTTTTTCTGGCATTTTTGAGAGACTATTTTACTTTCAATTATACTTATTTAATTAATAGAT
>JASFYU010000031.1:0-50588 GCA_045046905.1 Flavobacteriaceae bacterium
CGTCTGAAGTGTTGCGGGTATTAAATCGACCACAAATTGATTTTTATTGGGGCATAGGTAATATTCATTATTTTTGTACATTAATGTGGGCTTGGTGCTCTTGCCCAAGCTGAGTCATTTTGACTATTCTTTAACTTAAATTATTAGGTATAGTATGCAACTGTACAATACGTTAAGTGCAAAAGAAAGAGAAGTCCTTATCGAGGCCGCCGGGCAAGAACGCCTAACCATCTCTTTCTATACATATGCACGCCTTGGTAATCCACAACTATTTAGAGATCATTTGTTCATTCATTGGAATGAACTCGATGTTCTAGGCCGAATTTATGTCGCCCATGAAGGCATCAATGCCCAATTATCGGTTCCGGCAGAAAACTTCGAGGCCTTTAAGACCCATCTAGACACCATTTCTTTTTTGAAGGCTGTTCGGTTGAATATTGCTATAGAGCAGAACAATAAATCATTCTTAAAATTAAAGGTCAAGCTTCGAAAAAAAATTGTCGCCGACGGCCTTAATGATGCCACTTTTGATGTTACAAACATAGGTACACATGTGGGTGCTGAGCAGTTCAATGCTCTTATTGAAGACCCGGATACGATTTTGGTCGATATGCGCAATCATTATGAAAGTGAAATAGGCCATTTTAAGAATGCAATCACGCCAGATGTTGATACCTTTCGAGATTCTCTTGACATCATTGAAAAAGACCTAGCCGATTACAAAGAAGATAAAAAACTACTAATGTATTGCACAGGAGGTATTCGTTGTGAAAAGGCCAGTGCATATTACAAACACAAAGGCTTTAAACAGGTGTATCAGCTCGAGGGTGGAATCATTGATTACACCCGTCAAGTCGAGAAGAAGAAGCTCGAAAATAAATTCCTTGGAAAGAATTTTGTTTTTGACCATCGTAGAGGAGAACGTATATCAGATGATATTATAGCCAATTGTCATCAATGTGGAAAGCCTTATGATACGCATGTGAATTGCGCCAATGAGGCCTGTCATCTGTTGTTTATTCAATGTACGGACTGTGCCAGAAAAATGGATGATTGCTGTTCTGATGACTGTAAGGAGGTTCATAACCTTCCTTTTGTAGAGCAAAAAAAATTAAGGAGAGGAAAAGTAATAAGTAATAAAATATTCAAAAAAGGGCGCTCCGAAGTATTGAAGTTCAAACAGTAATTTATACCATTATCTTTTTGTTTAATTTTTTTTTGTTCACGAGCTAGTGAAAATCATGTGTTCTCAAGAGTGTGCATTTACGGTAGAGCTACCCATTGTCAATTACCGCCAGCGAGCAGGTATTGAAATTTTAACAAATAGGTGTTTTCGTAATGCCTCCTGAAGTAGTTTAGCTGAGACAGGGCTAGGTAGAGCAATTCTAGCAGGGGCGAAGCCTTTGCCGGCACCAGTCATCTGAAAGCTACTTTCTTTCCACCGCAAATTACACTATCTTTACAATTAAGATTAATATGAACCTTAATTGGCGAGAATTCTTCGTTTTTGTCAAGTCATTATAATATTATGGGGTGTAGCAGTTGTTCGACCGCTAAGGACGGGCAGCCACGTGGATGCAAGAACAACGGGACTTGTGGTACCGATGGTTGTAATAAATTAACGGTCTTTGATTGGCTTTCCAATATGTCACTTCCAAACGGCGAAAAGCCTTTTGATTGTGTGGAGGTCCGATTTAAAAATAGTAGAAAAGAATTTTTTAGAAATACCGAAAACCTGTCATTTTCAATTGGCGATATTGTGGCAACACAGGCATCGTCTGGCCATGATATAGGCATGGTTACTCTTACGGGAGAATTGGTAAAAGTGCAGATGAAGCGAAAAAAACAGGATTTCAAAGATTCTGAACTCCCGAAACTTTATCGAATAGCTTCCCAAAAAGATATTGACATTTGGCAGAAATGTAGAGATAGAGAAGAAGAGATTAAAAAACGTTCTCGCGAAATCGCCATTATTTTACAGCTTCAAATGAAAATATCAGATGTGGAGTTTCAAGGCGATGGCTCTAAAGCTACGTTTTATTATACCGCGGAGGAACGTGTAGATTTTCGACAGTTAATCAAAGACATGGCCAAGGCTTTTGGCATACGTATTGAAATGCGTCAAATTGGCTATCGTCAAGAAGCTCAACGATTGGGGGGCATAGGTTCTTGTGGCAGAGAACTATGCTGTTCTACATGGCTTACTGACTTTAGATCGGTAAGTACCTCGGCCGCACGGTATCAGCAGCTTTCTCTTAATCCTCAAAAACTGGCTGGGCAATGTGGAAAATTGAAATGCTGTTTAAATTATGAACTTGATGTGTATTTAGATGCCCTGAAAGATTTCCCCTCTTCTGACACAAAACTCTTTACCGAAAAAGGCTTGGCATTTTGTCAAAAAACAGATATTTTTAAAGCAACATTATGGTTCTCCTACAAAGAAGACCCTGCGAATTGGCACATATTGTCAAAGGAGCAGGTCAATGAGATTTTAATAAAGAACAAGAAGAAAGAAAAAGTAGCCAGCCTCGAGGAATATGCGATTGATAACATCGTAGAGGAAAAAGTAGTATTTGAAAATACGGTGGGGCAAGATAGCCTTACTCGTTTTGACCGGCCCAAAAAATCTAGGAATAGAAATAGAAATAGAAAAAAAGCCAACAATAAAAGTGCCCCCCCCAATGCCAATAACAACAAAAATAGAAGAAAGAAAAAGCGTCCGAACAATGCATAGGACCCTAGTTGCCCTAGTTGCTTTACTAGCTATGGTTTCATGTGATACTACTATGGTGAGGTCTGAATATCAGGCCACAGATAGTGGAGCTTGGAACAAAGACAATATCATGGCATTTATATTTTCCGAAATGGATACCCTACAACACTATGATATGTTCATCAACCTGAGAAATGATGATGAGTACCCTTATAACAACCTTTTTATAATCGCCGAACTCAATGCTCCGAATGGCGACATTGTTACTGATACCTTGGAATATGAAATGGCCTTACCAGATGGTCAATGGTTGGGCAAAGGCTATGGCAGTATTAAGGAGAATAAATTATGGTACAAGGAAAACATCGTTTTTTCTTCTTCGGGCGTATATACATTGCGTTTGTCACACGCCATGCGTAAGAATGGTAGTGTTGACGGGGTCATAAACCTTGATGGCGTAACCGATGTTGGTTTCGAAATAATAAAAAGTAAGCAATAGACTATGGCAAAAGCCGTAAAGAAAAAGAAAAAGAAGAGTTTTTTTAAATTTATAAAATGGTTTTGGATTCTGTTCGTGACAGGAATCCTATCTGTGGTTTTTTTGTTTTTATTTGCCTCGTGGGGTTTTCTTGGCGAATTGCCCACTTTTGAAACTTTAGAAAATCCGCAGACCAATCTGGCTACGGAGATTATTTCTTCTGACGGAGAAACATTAGGTAAATTTTATTTGGAAGATAACCGTACAGATGTTTCGTTTGAAGATTTGCCAAAAAATTTGGTCGATGCCTTGGTCGCTAGTGAAGATAACCGTTTTTACAATCATTCAGGAATTGATTGGTACGGCACTGCACGGGCAGTTTTCTTTTTGGGAAAACGAGGCGGGGCGAGTACCATTTCACAGCAATTGGCACGACAACTTTTTGTTGGCGTGCGGTCAAGAAATAAATTCGAGACCATAAAACAAAAAGCAATGGAATGGGTTATCGCAACACAATTGGAGCGTAGCTATACCAAAGAAGAAATTATCAAGATGTATTTGAACATCTACGATTTTGGTAACAATGCCGATGGTATTCGTTCCGCTTCGAGAATTTATTTTGGCAAGGAGCCCAAAGCTTTAAAAATGGAGGAATCGGCCATGTTGGTGGGAATGCTCCAAAATTCTTCGCTTTTCAATCCTTTACGGCGTGAAGAACTGACGCTGAAAAAAAGGAATATGGTCTTGTCTCAAATGGCGAAATTTGAATTTATAAGCGAGGCCGAAAAAGATTCATTACAGTTATTGAAAATGGATATCAATTATAATCCTGAATCACATAGTGTAGGAATTGCCACCTATTTTCGAATGTATCTGCGGGGCTTTATGAAAAAATGGATCAAGAAAACCCCAAAACCTGCATTGGAAGGTGAACGAGATACATGGAACCTATATCTTGACGGACTAAAGATTTATACTACCATAGATTCTCGTATGCAAGCCAATGCTGAGGAGGCCGTACAAGAACATATGAAAAAGCTACAAGCTGAATTTTTTCATCAAAACACACCAGAACGAAACAGGACCGCACCCTTTTTAAATTTGAAGAAGGAAGAAATAGACCGCATTATGGAACAGGCCATAAAAAGGTCGGATCGTTGGCGTCAAATGAAAAATGAGGGCAAGTCCGAAGAACAAATACGTAGTTCATTTACCAAAAAAACCGAGATGACGGTTTTTGATTGGAACAGTGAAACCCGTCAAAAGGATACTATTTTAACTCCCTTGGATTCCATTCGGTATTACAAAACTTTTTTAAGAACGGCCATGATGTCGATGGAACCCCAAACAGGCCATGTAAAAGCATGGGTTGGCGGGGTCGATTACAAGCATTTTCAATATGATAATGTTTACCAAGGGGCGAGGCAGGTGGGGTCTACCTTTAAGCCTTTTGTCTATGCCGCTGCAATCGATCAATTGCGATTGTCGCCCTGCCATGAACTACCTGACACACAATACTGTATCGAAGCGAATAAGCATGGTAACCCTGAGCCGTGGTGCCCTGAGAACTCAACGGGTAAATATTCTGGTAAGATGTATACCTTAAAGAGAGGGCTGGCCAATTCAAAGAATACCATTACCGCCCAGTTAATTGATATGGTCGGACCAAAATCGGTAGTATCAATAGTTAAGAATATGGGGATTACCCGCGAAATTTTAGAAGTACCTTCCATTGCCTTAGGCACTGAGATTATTAGTGTATACGAAATGGTAGGAGCCTACGGCACCTTCGTAAACCAGGGTGTGTATGTAAAACCGGTCATGGTAACCCGTATAGAGGATAAAAATGGTACCGTCTTATATGAATATGTTCCCGAAACCAAAGATGTGTTGAGTAAAGAAGTATCCTATGCCATGATAAATTTAATGGAAGGAGTAACACAGGGCGGATCTGGAACAAGGTTGCGTACCGTAGGGGTCAATAAATGGAAAAAAGAGTATGATGAGGTAATTACCGGATACCCCTATGCATTTAAGAACCCGATAGCGGGTAAAACGGGTACTACACAAAATCAAAGTGACGGCTGGTTTATGGGCATGGTGCCTAACCTAGTAACCGGTGTATGGGTCGGTGGCGAAGAAAGGTCGATACATTTTAAGTCGATTACCTATGGTCAAGGTGCTTCTATGGCCTTGCCGATATGGGGCCTGTATATGAAAAAGAATTATGAAAATAAAGATTTGGGAGTTTCAGATGGCGCTTTTCCTGAACCAGAGAATATGTCCATTGAGCTTGATTGCTCAAAAACTATAGAAGAGGGCGATGTAGAAGGTGATACCGATGATGATATGGAAGACTTGGATTTTTAATCCTTCATTGAGGGTTTACCTGCCTACCGCAGGCAGGCCTGACTGACGGCAAAGGTAGGCTTCTCGTGGTTATGACTTTACCCAGATAGCTTAAGCTGTCTATCAGATGACGAGCTGACTGGGGCTTAATACCTGCAACCCCGAGCGTAGTCGAAGGGCCGTGATGCAGTCTTTTGCTTGCCCACACCTTAAATATTGTTAAGTTCCTTTACGAATAGACTTCCGTTTAAAAACCGTAAATTAGTATCTCGTATACTATATAAATTCTTCCAAATAACAGACCTATGATTCGCAAGACGGTTGGCAATGTGCAAGAGGCGCTTCAAGGCGTCGAAGATCGAATGACCTTAATGTTGGGAGGTTTTGGTCTCTGCGGAATTCCAGAAAATGCTATTGCTGAATTGGTGCGTATAGAGGTTGCAGATATTACCTGTATCTCTAATAATGCAGGGGTCGATGATTTTGGTTTAGGATTGTTGTTGCAAAAACACCAGATTAGAAAAATGATTTCTTCCTATGTGGGTGAGAATGATGAGTTTGAACGTCAAATGCTAAGTGGAGAGCTTGAAGTAGAGCTTACCCCTCAAGGCACCCTGGCAGAAAAGTGTAGGGCGGCGCAGTCGGGCTTTCCGGCATTTTATACCCCCGCGGGTTATGGTACCGAAGTAGCTCAGGGAAAAGAAACCCGAGAATTCAATGGTAAAATGTATGTTCTGGAACAGGCTTTCAAGGCCGATTTCTCTTTTGTGAAAGCGTGGAAAGGTGATGAGGCGGGGAATTTAATATTTAAAGGAACGGCGCGTAATTTTAATCCGTGTATGTGCGGAGCCGCCAAGATTACCGTAGCTGAGGTAGAGGAATTAGTTCCTGCAGGTGGGTTAGACCCAAATGAGATTCATATTCCAGGAATATTTGTACAACGCATTTTTCAGGGGGAAGGTTATGAAAAACGTATTGAACAACGCACCGTACGAGCACGTAAATGATGTAATGGGAAGTATCAATTTTCTAATGAAACAATTTGCATGAGACACAGGGCTCAAGACACAAGTGGGAACATTGCAGTATTCTTACATTCTATCATTATTTCCTTCAATCATTAAACACACCATCAAAATAGTATATCGATTATGTTGAACAAAGAAGGGATTGCAAAACGTATTGCCAAAGAAATCAGGAACGGCTACTATGTAAATTTAGGCATAGGAATTCCTACCTTGGTAGCTAATTTTGTGCGTGATGATATTAATGTGGAATTCCAGAGTGAAAACGGAGTTTTGGGTATGGGCCCTTTTCCTTTTGAAAGTGAGGAGGATGCCGACATCATCAATGCAGGTAAACAGACCATTACAGCCTTGCCAGGAGCTTCTTTTTTTGATTCGGCCCTTAGCTTCGCAATGATTCGAGGACAGCATATAGACCTCACAATCTTGGGTGCAATGGAAGTGTCGGAGACTGGAGACATCGCCAATTGGAAAATTCCGGGTAAAATGGTCAAAGGAATGGGAGGTGCCATGGATCTTGTTGCTTCTGCCGAAAACATTATTGTCGCCATGATGCATACCAATAGGGCTGGTTCCTCGAAACTTCTGAAAAAATGTTCATTGCCACTAACGGGAGTGGGTTGTGTAAAAAAAATAGTGACCAACCTTGCGGTCTTAGAAGTTTGCTCGAATGGTTTTAAACTGTTGGAGCGCGCGCCAGGAGTTACGGTAGAAGAGATACAAAAAGCAACAGAAGGTTCTTTGATAGTGGAGAAAGATATTCCTGAGATGCTTGTTTAATAATTTGTTGATTACCGTTCATCGAAGAAATAAAACCGTTCATATTTTTCACAACAATATAGGGTTACTTGACAACAATAATTTAGAGTGCATGAGCGTTCTACCTTAAATTTACAGTATCAATTAAAAGTTGAAACCTCAAATCTGACTTTTAAAAAAACCTACAAATTATGGATGCCCAAATGAACCATGCCCCTGTTGAAGAAGAAATTCAAGTGTACAGGAATGATTTTTTTATCGGAATCATTATGCTGACCAAAAAATTATTTATGCTATAAATATTTTTTTGGTAAAAAAAATAAAAAAGGAGCGGTACAATATACACTGCTCCTTTTTTATTTTTATCAAGGAGAGGGCTCTGTAAAATTATCAATTGGTATTCACTACTACTGAAGAATCTCTGGCGATAGTTCGATTTCGAAAAAAGATTAGAATACGTTTAAAATATCGACAGCCCTTTGCAGGGTATCGGTGGTCTTGGCGAAACAAAATCGCAATACATTATCATCTTTTTGGTCTACATTAAAAACAGATATGGGAATACTCGCTAATTTGTGGTCGATAATCAATCTTTTGGCAAAGTCGAGGTCGCTTTCTTGAGTAATTTTAGAATAATACAACAGTTGAAAATAGGTGCCTCGTGAGGGGGTAAATTCGAATCTTGAATTGGCCAGGGCATTTAAGAAAAAGTCACGTTTTTCCTGATAAAAGGTATTTAGATTTAAATAATGATCTTCATTTTGAAGATATTCGGCCATGGCTCTTTGTACGGGTTGATCCACGCTGAAGACGTTGAATTGATGTGTTTTTTGAAATTCGCTCATGAGCTCAGCGGGGGCGACACAATAGCCCATTTTCCAGCCGGTAACATGAAAGGTCTTACCAAAGGAGGCACACACAAAGCTTCGAGAGGCCAAATCGTCGAACCTAGAGGCGCTTTGGTGTTCTTCGCCGTCAAAAATAATATGTTCGTAAACCTCGTCGCTTACCAAGATGATATTCGTATTTCTTAGAATTTCTTGAAGATGGATCATATCATCCTTAAAAAAAATACGTCCACTAGGGTTATGGGGTGTATTGATGATGACCATTTTGGTTTTGAGGGTAATCTTGCTTCTGAATTCAGTCCAGTCTATCTTGAAATCCTTGCCTTGTAACTGCACAAATACGGGAATACCACCATTTACTTCGATGGCGGGTTCATAACAATCGTAGGCAGGTTTTAAAACAATAACCTCGTCTCCTGGGCGAACGAATGCGGTAATAGCTGTGAAAATGGCCTGAGTGGCGCCAACGGTAACCGTGATTTCGTTTTCAGGATGGTATTTTTTGCCAGTTAGCTTTTCAATCTTTTCCGAAATCATTTCCCGTAGCTTAAAGTACCCTGCCATTGGGGCATATTGGTTGTGGCCAGCTCGCATGGCCTTGCTGACCAGTTCAATCAGCCTTGGGTCAGCACCAAAGTTTGGAAAACCTTGTGAAAGGTCTATGGCATCGTGTTTTCTTGCAAGATTGCCAATAGTGGTGAAAATTGTCGTCTTGACCTTCGGAAGTTTAGATTGATAATTAATATCGGAAGCTATCATTATTTTTGATTATAATTTCAAAAATAGGTAATATTCCTTTTTATGGTTCAAACTATATCTCAAAAAATGACTTATAATAATTTGTTCAAAAACTGTTTGTCACCCTCTGCTAGTAATTGTCTTGCCAATGAATTGTCAAAAGCAACCTTAATGATTTCCCTTATGGCCTTCGAATTTGATTTAGTCAAACTATTGGTTCTATAAACTACATCTCGAATAGTAGAAAAGCTTATACTGGTATAGGCTGCTATATTGGCATAATCATTCTTTGAGCTATTTCTTCTTAAGATAATTGATAGTTGTTCATTGAGTGGTTTTCCATAGTTTTCTTCTTTTAACATAGTATTTGAAATTTATAGTTAAGGTGTATAAGGTGTTTCTGTAGTCTGTTTTCGTGGTAAAAATGCCGATAAATGTAAGAATTTTAAGTTTTGGGCTATATGTATGCATAGTTAGGTTGCGTATTTTACTATATTTGTTTGTAACCGAAGTACAGATAAAAGTAATAACTTTACGCATACAACAAAATATGTAAGATTATTACGTAAAAATACAATATTATGTTTATATTAAAGCAGTTGAGACGCAAAAAAAATATAAACCAAATTGATTTGGCAAAAGCTATAAATGTCAGCCTACGTACCGTTCAGCTTTATGAAAAGAAAGGTGCTAATATTCCCATCAAAAATCTCACCAAAATGGCTCAATATTTTGAGATGAGTATAGCAGAACTTTATACTAAAGAAGGTGTAAATGAAGCTAGTGCCTACTATGATGAACGTGATATTGCATACAAAAAAGGACATAGTATCAACAAACTTGATCCTGGAAAATATTTGATCACTGTTCCTTTGACAGTTGCAAAACAACAAGAAAAATATTTGCGGGAATATGGCAATCAATTGTTTATAGATACACTACCCCGGATGGGTTTTGTTATTGAACAAGTTTCGGTAGGTCACTATATAGCGTTTGAAATTATGAATGCTTCTATGTACAATGGTACAATTGAAAGCGTTCCGGATAAGTCTATTGTCTTAGGTAAATTGGTTCCTCTAAATAAGTTGTCCGGCGTACTTCGAGGTATTCCTGAGGGGATATGGATTATTGTACATAAAGACAGTGTTATGTGCAAAAAAATTACAGCCTATAATAAAAAGGATAAGTCCATAACCTGTCATAGCCTAAACAGTTCGCCAGAATATTCTGATTTTGAAATTAAAATAGATACAATAGAGCAATTATTCAGGGTTATCAAGAAGCAGGTAGATTAGCTTTTTAAGTTTCAACGTTCTTTTAAATGTAAAACTACTTCCCCCAGACATCGTTTCAGTGCTTTATTGACTTCACTTTCCCAAAATCGAAATACCTTACGAGCCGATGCGTTTTAGTGCCTTATTGACTTCTTGATCGCGTTGCATATTACGTTCTATTTTGGCAATCCAAAATTCACGGTTGGTCTTGACCTTGGGCTTTTGTTCTTCCCAGTTGTGGCCATGCCAATACTCGCCATCGATAAAGATGACGGTCTTGTATTTTTTCAGAACAATATCGGGTTTGCCGATTAATTTTTTGTAATCGATGCGATACCGGTATCCTGCAGCGTACAACGCTTTTCTGAAAGCCAATTCGGGTTTGGTGTTCTTGCCGCGAATTTTCCCCATAATCTTGGAGCGCTCAGGAGTGGTGTAGAAACCCGATTCCTCATTAAACCGTGGTACTATGATACGCTTTTCAGAATAGTTTTTGGGCATAGGGGATTAATGTAATAAAAAAATCTATACATCTTAGACATATAGATTTTAATCTCCCGGAAATTGAGAGATAGTATAAAATTGCGGAAAAGGGTTTAACTTATAATGGTGGCCTTCATCAATTCGCGATTCAAGCGAGCTATGTTCTCCAAAGAAATTCCTTTGGGGCACTCTACCTCACAGGCTCCAGTATTGGTACAATTGCCAAAACCTTCAAGATCCATTTGTGCTACCATGTTTTTAACGCGATCTGTGGCTTCTACCTGGCCCTGGGGCAGCAATGCGTATTGAGAAATTTTAGCGCCGACAAAAAGCATGGCAGAAGAATTCTTGCAACTTGCTACACATGCTCCGCAACCTATACAGGCTGCAGCATCCATAGCTTCATCAGCTGCATGTTTAGATATAGGCAGTGCGTTTGCATCCTGAGTATTTCCTGAAGTGTTTACTGATATATATCCTCCTGCCTGTTGTATGCGCTCAAAAGCCATTCGGTCTACTACCAAATCTTTGATTACCGGAAATGCGACCGCTCTAAAAGGCTCTATAGTGATAGTATCACCGTCCTTGAACATACGCATATGTAATTGGCAGGTTGTAATTCCTCTGTCTGGGCCATGGGCTTCACCATTGATGTGCATAGAGCACATTCCGCAAATTCCTTCACGACAGTCATGATCAAAAGCTACAGGTTCATCACCAGAGTTAATGAGTTGTTCATTCAAAACATCCATCATTTCTAAAAAAGACATATGTTCCGAAATATCGTTTACTTTATAATCGACCATTCGACCTTTGTCGTTTGGTCCATTTTGTCTCCAAATTTTGAGTGTCAGATTCATAAATGTCTTTTTACTTGTATGAACGTTGTTTCAATTCAATATCATTAAATTCTAATTCTTCTTTATGCAATACAGCATCAGCGGGTTCACCTTTATATTCCCAAGCGGATACATAGGCATAATCTTTATCATTACGTTTTGCTTCTCCTTTTTGCTCTCCGTCTAATTCAACCGATTCTTCGCGGAAATGTCCTCCACAAGATTCATTTCTGTCAAGGGCATCTTTGGCAAACAACTCTCCCAATTCCAAGAAATCGGCAACTCTACCTGCTTTCTCCAGTTCAAGGTTCATTTCGTCTTTACTACCTGGTACTTTTACTTCTTTCCAGAATTCTTCACGAATGGCTTTAATTTCAGCCATGGCCTCTTTTAAATGTTTTTCGTTACGGGCCATACCTACCTTATCCCACATTACTTTGCCAAGACGTTTGTGAAAATAATCAACAGATTTAGTTCCTTTATTGGTTATAAAGAAGTCTATTTTTTCTTTCACCTCTTTTTCAGCGGCATCAAATTCAGGTGTATCGGTAGCAATGGCACCGGTTCGGATATCATCGGATAAATAATTGCCAATGGTATAAGGCAGTACAAAATAACCATCTGCCAGTCCTTGCATTAACGCAGATGCTCCTAGTCTGTTGGCACCGTGGTCAGAAAAATTGGCTTCACCAATACAATATAATCCAGGAACGGTCGTCATTAAATTATAATCTACCCAAACACCGCCCATGGTGTAATGGGTCGCGGGGTAAATCATCATAGGCGTTTCATACGGATTTTCAGCTATAATTTTTTCATACATCTGAAATAGGTTTCCGTATTTTTCTTCAATAATGGCTTGCCCTAATTTTTTAATCTCTTCTTTTGAAGGGTTTTTGATACCGTGTATTTTCGCCTGTTCTTTTCCATAACGTTCAAAGGCAGCAGCAAAATCTAAATACACCGCTTCACCAGTTGCATTTACCCCATAACCGGCATCACAGCGTTCTTTTGCAGCTCTTGAGGCCACATCACGAGGCACCAAATTCCCGAAGGCCGGGTAACGGCGTTCTAGATAGTAATCTCTATTTTCTTCGGTTATTTCGGTAGGCTTAAGCTTGCCTTGTTGAATAGCTTTTGCATCTTCAATATTTGCGGGTACCCAAATACGACCATCATTACGAAGCGATTCCGACATCAATGTCAGTTTCGATTGATAATCTCCGGAACGAGGAATACAAGTAGGATGAATCTGCGTATAACATGGATTGGCGAAAAAAGCACCTTTTTTATGAATTTTCCAGGCCGCGGTGACATTAGACCCCATAGCGTTTGTAGATAAGAAATATACATTGCCGTAACCACCGGTAGCAATTACAACGGCATGAGCTGAGTGACGTTCTATTTCTCCTGTGATTAAATTACGGGCAATAATTCCTCTAGCTTTTCCATCAACCTTAACAACATCAAGCATTTCATGGCGGTTGTACATTTCAATTTTACCACGGGCAATTTGGCGGTTCATTGCTGAATACGCCCCTAATAATAATTGTTGCCCTGTTTGTCCTTTGGCATAAAAGGTTCTTGAGACCAAAACGCCACCAAAAGAACGGTTGTCTAGTAGACCTCCATAATCACGTGCAAAAGGAACACCTTGTGCTACGCATTGATCAATAATATTACCTGACACCTCTGCTAATCGATATACATTGGCTTCGCGTGAGCGGTAATCACCACCTTTTACGGTATCGTAAAAAAGACGATAATTAGAATCACCATCACCCATATAATTTTTGGAAGCATTAATTCCGCCTTGTGCGGCAATGGAGTGTGCTCTACGTGGAGAATCTTGATACGCAAATGCTTTTACCTTATAGCCCAATTCTGCCAGTGTTGCAGCGGCAGAGCCTCCGGCAAGTCCGGTGCCAACAACGATAATATCTATATTACGCTTGTTCGCCGGGTTTACAAGGTCAATATGATCCTTATAACTGGTCCATTTATCTTTTAAAGGTCCTTTAGGTATTTTGGAGTCCAATACAGACATAAGCAGCGGTATTATTAATGGTTAAAATGATGGTAAAGTGCAATAAATATAAATCCTAAGGGAATAAAGATGGCATAGGCCATTCCTAAATTTTTCAAGACTTTTTTTCTTCCGGCGGTAAGCCCCATCGATTGAAATGCTGATGTAAAACCATGCATTAAGTGCAGGGCTAAAAACACGAATGCCAGAACATATGCGGCTACCCTAATCGGGTCACCAAATTTATGTACTAACTCTTCGTAATATCGAAAGCCCCCGCCATCGGCTAATAAGCCTGAGGTGTCTCCAATAATATATTTGGTATTGATTTCGGGAAACCAAAAATCAATAAAGTGTAAAACGATAAAAGCTAAAATTGCAAGGCCGCTCCATATCATATTACGGCTCATCCAAGAAGAGTTCGCAGCACCATTGTTCTGTACGTACTTTACTTTTCTTGAGCTCCAGTTCTTAAGTTCGAGAATGAAACCCATTACAAAGTGAAAAACCACCCCAAAAATCAAAACGGGTTGCATGAGGTACTGTATCAGCCAATTATTGCCCATAAAATGCGAGACTTCATTAAAGCTATCTGGGCTAAAGACGGATAAAATATTGATGATAAAATGTTGAAATAGAAAAAACATCAGAAAAAAAGCCGAAAGTGCCATGGCTACTTTTCTTCCAATTGAAGACTTTAAAAATGCGCTCATTAGTTGTGCTATTTGAGAACAAATTTACTGCACAGGTCAGTTATTGGCAAGTTTTAAAGGGCTTAAGTATGTTATTTAGAAGGATTTTAAGCTACTAGATCTATTGTTGAATATTTCTGACTACTAAATGGGTTTTAGATTTGACCTAAGACCGTTGTGGTGAGAATCTAAGCGCTATTTTTTTTGGTTGAATTAGTCGAATTGCTTTTTTTGACCGATATTCATAGCATTAATATAGAGACTAACCAGCTTCTTAATGAATATAGGACTCCTATCAGTTAGTATGAATGTCTATTCTACTAGACGTATTGCCGAAGAAGCTGAAAAACTTGGGCATTATATTGAACAGGTCGATCATACTAAATGCTCGGTAAAATTAGGATCAGGAAAACCTCAGATTTTTTATTACGGAGAGAATATAACCAATGAGTTTGATGCTATAATTCCCCGTATTGGCACCAAAGTGACCCGCCATGGTGTTGCCATCGTGAAGCAGTTCGAAATGAACGGCATTTTTAGTGCTGCCAGCGCCTTAAGTATTTCAAGGGCTAGAAATAAGGTGCGTACCTTACAGATTATGGCGCGAAAGGGTATTCCCATTCCCGAGACCCTTTTTTCTATCAACCCTGATGATATTGAGGAACAAATAGAACTGTTGGGAGGCGTGCCCGTAATCATAAAATTACAAGAGGGCACCCAAGGATTGGGGGTAATTCTTGCTGAGACGAAAAAATCGGCAAAATCGATTATCGATACCTTTTATAAGATGGATACCAGTATACTTATTCAACAATATATCGAAGAAAGCAATGGAGAGGATATTCGCATATTCGTAGTAGGCGACAAAATAGTGGCCAGCATGAAGCGAACAAGTGAAGTTGGTGAATTTCGTTCCAATGTACATCGTGGTGGGGGTGCTGAAAGCATACAGCCATCTGTCAAAGAACAATATATCGCCTTAAATGCTGCAAAACATTTGGGATTGGGAGTCGCAGGGGTAGATTTGATACGTTCGAAAAAGGGTCCTTTGTTAATCGAGGTTAATGCATCGCCCGGATTGCAGGGGATTGAAGCGGCTACAGCGATTAATGTAGCCAAAGAAATTATACGATTTGTAGAGAAAAATGGACGTAAAAGAGGAAAATAAAGACGTCGTCATAGGCGATGAAACGGTCTCGCCCGGGGAGAATAAGTTGGTAAAAATTGGTGTCGACAGGCTTCCTACCGGTACCTTAATCGATATTCCCATATTTGTCTTTAACGCCAAAAAACCGGGCCCTATAGTTTTGGTACAAGGTGGGCAGCACGGTGATGAAATCAACGGCATCGAAATAGTTAGGCGTATGCTCCAAGAGAAACATTTTAAGATCTCAAAAGGAGCTATAATTGCCGTGCCGATACTGAATATCTTCGGATTTATTCACTTTTCACGTGATGTGCCTGACGGAAAAGATGTAAACCGCAGTTTTCCGGGTACAAAATCAGGTTCTATGGCCAGTAGGATAGCTTATCACTATGTAACTGAAATTATGCATCAGATTGATTTTGCTCTTGATTTGCATACAGGGGGTGGGCAGCGGCATAATTTTCCTCAGATCCGGTATACCGCAGCGGACGAAAAAAGTAGACTATTGGCCGAGGTATTTAATGCCCCCATATCTTTTGCTTCGCGTTTGATCAAGGGCTCATTCAGGAACGCCGCCTTTCAAATGGGCAAGCCCGCTCTAGTTTTTGAGGCTGGGGAAAGTATGCGTTTTGATGATTATGCCATACAAGAAGGTATGCAGGGGATTCTCAATGTTTTAAAGCACTTGGGAATGATACCCAAACTAGGACTCAAATATGCCGAACGTTCATCAACCATACATTTGACGAAAAGAAAATGGTTGCGGGCACCAACAGCCGGCATGTTTATTCCTAAGATCAGCAATGGCAGCGAGGTTTTGAAAGGGCAGGAAATGGGTATGGTTACCGATACTTATGCCAGACACAGTAAAAAAATAAAGGCGCCTTATGATGGTCTTGTTATTAGCATTAACCATCAGGCGGTAGTAAACCAAGGAGATGCCTTGTTTCATGTTGGGCGACGTTTATAACCTGAGTTCGACCTAAGATTTGTTTACAGTTTAGATGCTTTTTTCAAAAAGCGCCCTTCTATAACAGACCAATCGGTTTGTCAAGCTCTCGGCTTGGCAATATTGTTTGTGAAATCAGGTGGTTCACCGACCAATTTCTACTAAAAAGCCGAGATGGTACAGGTTTCAGATAATCATATCTAACTAAAAAACCGACCCTGTGGTCTGATTCATCACTTTATGATAAAGTGATATTAAGCCGCAACATTTCTTGTTAAATCAAGATTTTCGCATATCCTCTAACTGAATTGAAAGTGCTTTTGTAGAAAGTTGTACTTCGATTAAAGAAAGCACAAGAGATACCACCAATGCAAAAAGAGCGATGCCAAAAACTAGATTTGCCCAAAAGGCAAGTTTTATATAAATCAAGAACATGCTAATGACCGCCAAAAGAAAACTGATTATAGCAACCGCCTGCATGTTTTTTATTATAGTCAAACGCTTACGAAGTTGTGTGACTTGTTGGCCTATTATTGGCGATTCGGTTTCTTGATATTTTTGGTGCAGTTGCCGTACCAAAGCAGCAATGGCAAGATAGCGGGCATTATAGGCCAACATGGTCAATGAAATGGCAGGAAAAAGCAAAGCGGGAATACTCAGGGTTAGCTCCATCTATTTTCGTATTGAGAATTTTCGACTGCTCGACTTTTCAGCAGTTGGAAAATTTTCAGGAATCTCTTGAGTCACCTTAGCTGTGGCGGCCCATTCGGCGCCGCGAAGCATGGTAGTGATAAAACCAATACAATTCACTGAAGTATCGTCATGCCCCATTATATTGTGAAAAATACGGCCTTGACCATAGGAAAGGGCCATTAAAGCCGGTTCGTGACGCCCTGTACCACCCTTGTTTGGGTCGGCGTATGCCGTTGCCAATACGTTCATATGTTCTGCCGGCCCCCTAAGGCTATTATAAAGTTCATCTTTGGTATGCATCCAAATTTTCGGCATGCCCTTTGTTATGGGGTGATCGGCATCACGTATTTGTATTTGGTATTCACTTTCCGGGCCGTGGGCACCACCTTTGCCCGGAGACGTATCTCTAATCAATTCCCCAGCATTATTGTAATAGACATAGGGTCCATCTTTTTCGGTGCGATTACCCCAGCCACCCAGGCCAATCATTTTATTATATGCCTTCCACTCTGGAAAGGAGTTGTTGGCTGCATGAAAGACGACTAGGCCACCACCGGCCTTTATATAGGTCTCAAAAGCTTTTTGGGTAGCCTTGGGCCAAGATGCTGCATTCCATCCGAAATTACTGATGATAACATCGTATTTTGAGAAATCAGGACTGTAGTTCGGGTCGGTTTTTGGCTTATCCAGAGCTTCGGTAGCTCCTTCTTGTTCAATGGGGAATTGTAAAATATAGGCATCGCCTTCCCATGTATAGGCTGAACGATGAACGTCAACAGTGAACAGACCACTTTCCTCCATATAGTTTTTCAGCATTATGGTTATCTTAGGCCATTGACCATGGTTGTTTTGACCGTCAACGATCAAGGTTTTTATCTTGGCATTGTCCTGAGCATATAATTGTCCGAAAACTGCGGATAGTAGTCCTATTAATATGGAAAACGAAACTTTTTTCATGTGTTTAAAATTTTGTATGACAAAAATATCTCAAAATTTGAGAACCCATGAAAGCACTCGTTGCTCTGGTTCTCTCATGAATTTGTTTTAGTCATACACTTGGGCGTATATTTATGATATTAAATGTAGGGTTTCCACTTTTAAATAGCAACTATACTTTGAACTCGTCTTGAGTTATTATAATTTCCTGCAAAATCCTCTTTTGCACCCATATTTTGTCTTTTTTTCACTCCGTAGCCCTGCTATGTAGCTCAAAAAAGCCTTCATATGGACACAAAATCTTGATTTTTCGCTTAAATGAAACAACTCAAGACGAATTCTTTTTTCTTTATGGGGAATCCGAACTTCTTTAGAATTTGCAATACTGTTTAAGTGTAAAATGGTCATCTAAATGAAATTCCTTTGATGTGATGAGACCCTTCGCTTTCACGAGGAGCATGGCGACGAAGTAATCTGTTCGTTTTGAGCAAAGGTCAAGCTTGTCAACATGTGGAACGGGCAGGCTTGCCCCGAGGCAGTTCATTCTATTTCAAATTCTACTTTTTCGTCAGCCTTATTTCCTTTCAGTTCCACCACATAGTTCCCCTTTGGTAAGTATGTTTTGCCATTGTTAGCTTCCTTGAGCTCCTTTTTGTTTTTCTTCAAATAGGCCATTTTACCCAATTTGGAAAAGGCCAGGTCATAGGATAGGATGTTCAGTCCTTTATCGGCTCCGATTTCCGTGGTACTTACAATGATATCGTCCAATGTTGTAATCTTGGCAGTAAAAATATCCGGTTTCGAGGAATAAAAAGTAATATCAAGTCCTGGAGTGCTGGGTTTGCTCCATTGGCCCGAAGGATTTCCCCACCCATCGGAATGCTTTATCGTATCCGTTTTAAAGACATAAAGGTTCTTCCTTAGTATATCAGGTGTCATTTTTTGCAGTTTTGAAATATCGGCCTTATAGATACTCCTGCCATGGGTTGCTACGATAAGGTGTTTAGCTTCTTCTTGAATAATCAGGTCGTGAACGGCTACATTGGGCATTCCGTTTTGAAAGAGCTGCCATGATTTGCCACGATCGAATGAAGCGTATAGCCCGTTATCGGTACCTACGAATACTAAGTTTTCATTTTCAGGATCTTCTAGCATTACATTGACAGGAGAAGCGGGAATTGTACCTGAAATGCTCGTCCATGTAGTCCCATAATCCTCACTGACAAATACATAAGGCGTAAAATCATCCCATCGATACCCGTTAAGACTAACGTAGACCCTTTCTTTTTTATGTCTGGAGGCCAGGACACGGCTCACCCAGAGGTCGGCCTTGTTTTTTTCTGCGAGTGTTTCAAAGCCTGGTAAGTTTTTAGAAATAAGCTCCCAGCTATCCCCACCATTCTTCGTGACCTGGATCAGACCGTCGTCACTTCCTGTATAGATAAACCCAAATTTAAACGGTGATTCGGAAATGGTAGTCAAAGTACCATAGGCGACATTTCCTTTTTTTCCGCCTTGTGTTAGATCAGGTGAAATGGTTTCCCAGTCATCGCCTTGATTCATAGAACGATGCAATTTGTCACTACCCAAATACAAAATATCTTGATTATGGGGTGAGAGTAAAATAGGTGTTTGCCAATTAAATCGATAGGGGTCTTTACCCAATTCGTGCTTAGGCTGAATGTATTTTCGGGTTTTGGTATTCGTATGCAACCTATAGTAATTGCCAAATTGAAAACCTGTATAAATGACCTCATGGTTTCTATTGTCAATCTGTACTTGCATACCATCACCACCCATAATCGATTTCCATGGGTTATGACCACTCTGCTGCCAACGATTGTTCTGTTCTGCATTGTGTGGTCCGGCCCAAACGCCATTGTCCTGTAGGCCGCCATATACATGATACGGTTTTTGGTTATCGACGTTTACGGTGTAAAACTGCCCCACGGGCAAAGAGTTCAGCTTGTTCCAATGGGCGCCGTCATCATAGGTCATGTTAAGTCCACCATCATTACCATTGATTAAATGCCCGGGCATTTTAGCGTTTACCCATAATGCCTGATGGTCGGCATGTACATTCTTGCCGTTGATGGCGGTATAGGTCTTGCCGCCATCATCAGATTTGATTAGCGACACTCCACCCAGATAAATCTTATCCTTATTGTTGAGGTCTACCCTAATTTCACCAAAGTAATACCCATAACTGTAGTAGAGGTCGTCGATATAGTCTAGGTTTTGTTTGGTCCATGTCTTACCTCCATCATCACTTCGATATACTTCTGCACCGATTACCGGGCTGTCAAAGAGCATGGCATTGGCATCTTCGAGATATTTGGCCAGATCTGTGGGCTTCGCTATGCCACTTCGGATCATTTGCTTTACGTTTTCGACCCTGTATTTTTTATGAAACCCATTGGTTTTAAAATAGTTGTTCAGTTTTTTATCCTCTAGTTTTAGAAAGTTATCGACTGACATTGATTTAAAGTTTTCCTTAGTCAATTCATAAGATTGTTGTTTATTTTTTTTTGAAGCTTCACGCCGAGATTGATTGTCAAGCAGGGCGTAAATGATATTTTCATCAAAAACGGCCAAGCCGATTCTGCCGACCCCGTCGCCAGTAGGGAATCCACTTTCAGCTGTTGATATTTTGCTCCATGAACTACCGCCATCCGTACTTTTGTAAATGCCTGATGTACTGCCATTTTCTTGAAAATTCCAGGCCTTTCTATCTTTCTCCCATGAAGTGGCGAACATGATATTAAAATTATTGGGCGTATAGGCCACATCAATAATTCCGGTTTTAGTACCGATGAACAGTGTTTTTTGCCAAGTTTGACCGCCATCTGATGTCTTGTAAATGCCCCGTTCCTCATTGGGGGAATATAAGTGACCAGTAACCCCTACTACAAGCTCGTTCGAATTTTGTGGATTGATGATAATGCGACCAATATGATGCGAGTCATTTAAGCCCATATTTTGCCAAGTTTTTCCTTTATCCGTAGATTTTAGAATTCCGATACCAGCATACGAAGAGCGTGAAGAATTATTTTCACCTGTGCCCACCCAAATAGTTCCCTTTTTCCAGTCTACAGCAATATCGCCAACATTTTGAGTTTCAGCAGCATCTAGAACAGGGGTAAATGAAGTTCCGTTATTGCTTGTGTACCACAGTCCACCAGAGGCGTAGCCCACATAAAATTCTATAGGATTTTCAGGGTTTATAGCGAGATCTACCACCCGGCCGCTCATAATCGTAGGGCCTATATTCTTTAGCCGAATATTCTTGACCAAAGAATGGGCCATCATTTGATTTTTTTCTTGAAGGGCGTCTTGAACCAGCTGTTGCGAACTGGGTGTAATCTGACCAAAACCAAGGGTGAAGATAGTTGCAAAAAGGAGGAAAAATATTTTTTTCATTTTTTGTTTTGTTCTAATTGCTCAGCGGAAGTTATGAATAACTTCCGCTGAAGACAAAATTTTTAAATCACCTTGTTGTAGGGGTAGCGAATTGTGTAGTTGATAATTCTAGGTCGATAAATTGCATACTAACTCAAAATTTTGTTAATTTATTGATACATAACCAATTAAATACACTAAAAATGGAAGAGTATTTACCTTTAATCATTCAATTGATCTCTGGTGCCGTTGGTGGCAACGTTGCCGGAAAATTATTTAAAAATCTATCCTTGGGAACCTTATGGAACTCCGTTGCCGGAATTTTGGGCGGCGGTCTGGGAGGCACCCTTTTGGGGATGTTGGGCATTGGAGCCGGAGCAGCGGCCGGAGGAGATACGATGGACGTGTCTAGTATTCTGGGCAGTGTTGCCGGCGGTGGTGTAGGTGGTGGTGTCATTATGGCGATTATTGGAGCTGTAAAGAAGGCTATGGCGAAGTAAATGAACCAAGGTAACACTTGAGAAGGCTGTTTAAAAAGTACTTTTAGACGTATTTGCGAGGCACGAAGCAATCTGTAACTCTTTGGCTAACAACAAACAGATTACTTCACTTTGTTCGTAATGACGTATAGATTATACTTTTCAGACAGCCTTTTTTATGTGCGCTCCTAGCTTGTGGAGAGATTGAAATTTGTATTGACAGGGAGACAGGTCAAAGGCAAGTCTCCAAAAATTCTGTTGATTTAAGGTGCCCTTAAGGAAGACTTTTTCATATTTTTGGGTAAAGCCGAGAGATATATGAAATACAAACAGATCAACAGCGCACTTTTTGTAAAAAATAGAAAGAAATTCATGGCCAAAATGGAGCCGAAGGGCATTGCGGTTTTTAACTCCAATGATATTTATCCGATAAGTGCCGATAGCACCATGCCCTTTCAGCAGCATCGCGATATTTTTTACCTTAGTGGGGCCGATCAAGAGGAGACTATTTTGGTATTGTTCCCTGATGCGATGAATAAAAAACATCGCGAAATATTGTTCGTGCGAGAGACCAACGACCATATTGCTGTTTGGGAAGGTGAAAAGCTGACCAAAGAAAAGGCCACCGAAGTTTCAGGAATAGAAACTATTTACTGGCTTTCCGATTTTGACAAGGTATTTTTTGATTTGATGTGCGAGGCCGAGACCATCTACTTCAATACTAATGAACATTACCGGCAAGCCGTAGTGACCCAGACCCGAGAAGATCGTTTTATTCTTGATTGTAAAGCGAAATTTCCGGCACATAAAGTGGCTAAGAGTAACCCTATTCTACAAGATATTAGGGGCGTAAAGGAGGCTGAGGAAATTGCTCTGATGCAAGAAGCCTGTGATATTACCGAAAAAGGGTTTCGACGTTTACTGGGGTTTGTAAAACCTGGCGTTTGGGAATATGAGATTGAGGCCGAACTGCTGCACGAATTTGTTCGCAATCGCTCCAAAGGGTTTGCCTATACCCCAATTATCGCTTCGGGTGATAATGCGAATGTGCTTCATTATGTAGAGAACAACCAAGAATGTAAAGATGGTGATCTGATTCTGATGGATGTCGCAGCAGAATACGCCAATTATTCCAGCGATTTGACGAGAACGATACCCGTAAACGGAAAGTTTACACCAAGACAAAAAGCGGTCTACAATGCTGTACTTCGCGTAAAGAATGAAGCGACAAAACTATTAGTACCAGGAACCATTTGGGCAGAATTTCACAAGGAATGTGGAAAGATCATGACTTCTGAACTATTGGGTTTAGGCCTTCTTGATAAGGCAGACATACAAAATGAAAATCCAGATTGGCCCGCCTACAAAAAATATTTTATGCATGGCACCAGCCATCATATAGGGTTAGATACCCACGATTATGGCGAATTAAAAACGCCTATGAATGCGAATATGGTGTTTACCGTAGAACCCGGTATTTATATTCCTGAGGAGAAAATGGGTGTTCGCCTCGAAGATGATGTAGTCATTCAGGAAAAGGGTGAACCTTTTAATCTGATGGGGAATATTCCTATTGAAGTAGCGGAAATCGAGACCTTAATGCAGCAGGCACAGGCACAGCCTGTTTTTAATTCTTGATTAAGGGGTGTTATTTGTTTCTTCTTAGTTTCATTGCTCGTATGCCATCCATAGGATTAAAAATGAGAGGAATCTGGGTAGTACACCCATGTTGACGTATGCGATCAAATAGGCCCTTGTTATGAGGCTTTGTATAAATCAGAATATGTAATGCTGAAGCTATGTGCCCTTGATCGGATTAGGTCTACTGGCTAAATTTGGGGCATTTTCTTTTTTCAGAAATTTTGAATCAGCTTAAAAACCAAAGGCAAAATTTTTGTCACAGCCTTCTAAATCAAAACGAATCTCTTATTTTAGTAAAACTGGCGACTAACTAGAGTGCATTGTAGCCTTCCCCTTTTACCAAGAAAATTGGCTGTTAATTGCTATTTGCCAATTAAGAAATGATTTTAGAGTTTTTCGACTTGACCAGATTCAGGAATTAATGGTTCAAAACCAGCATTTTGAAGTTTGTAGAGAAAAATATCGAACGCCCCTTGACACACTCTTGTCATAAGCTGCATTTACTTTTGCAAGAGTATAATCATTAAAATTAAAAAGATGAACACAGTAAGGGTTAAAGCATTTAAAATAATCGGTATTTCAATACGAACTACCAATGAAAACGAACAAGCAGCAAAAGACATTGGAGCATTGTGGAACACGTTTATGTCGGAACAAATTATTGAAAAAATTCCGAATAAGGTTGATTGTACAATTTATTCAATCTATACAGATTATGAAAGCGACCATACAAAACCATATACAACAGTTTTGGGTTGCAAGGTTGAAAACCTAAATGAAATACCTTATGAAATGGTCGGCAAATCATTTGAAGGTGGAAAATATGTTAGCTTTTCGGCAAAAGGAGATGTGACAAAAGGTTTAGTCATAGCTGAATGGACAAAAATATGGGATATGAATTTAGACCGAGTTTATTCGGCAGACTTTGAAGTATACGGTGAAAAAGCACAAAACCCGAATGATGCCGAAATTGATATTTTAATCGCTGTAAAATAATAACCTGAGTTCGACTTAAACTGTAAACAAAGATTAGGTCGAACTCAAGGTAATAGCAACAAAAATGATTCGAGAAACTGATACGTATTATTTAAACAAGAAAGAACCAAACAAAAGTTGTTTACTTGCTTTAAGAGCGATAATTCTTAAACAAGATGATAGGGTTTCGGAAACAAGAAAATGGGGAATGCCTTGTTTTTGTTATAAGAAAAAAATGTTTTGTTATTTATGGACCGATAAAAAAACAGATGAACCCTATCTCTTAATGGTTGAAGGAAAACACTTAAACCATTCAGAATTAGAAGAAGGAAATCGTTCTCGAATGAAAATTTTTAGAGTAAACCCGAATAAAGACTTGCCTATTAATCGTATCGAATTGGTATTAAATGACGCATTAGATCTATATAGAAACGGAACTATTAAAACTAAATAGAGCCAGTGACTAACAATAGTAAGCCTTGCACAAGTTCAAAATTTTGAAAAAATCAGGGCTTTGAAAAGATGCCTTTTTAAGAATGCCACTAAAGCGGCTTGCCATAGCCCGTTTTTCAATGAATTTTAGGATAAACCTATCATATAATTAATTATACAGTACTCCTTTAATTTAAAACGAATCTCTTATTTTTAATAAAAAATAGAGTTGCTCCGCAGACCCTTGTTAGGAACTAGTGACGACTCAATTGAACAAAAACTTAAACATCATTTGCATGACATCTAGAAGGGTAAAACAACTATCTATATTTATTGGACTCTTTTTAATTGGGTTTCAAATGAAAGGGAACGCTCAAACAGTCTATGAAATACCTAGCCATGTTAAACGAATTGTATTTCTTGGTAATAGCATAACATACTCAGGAGAATATGTGTCTTATATTGAGGCCTATTTAACAATTCGCTATCCAGAAAAGCATATAGAATTTATTAATATTGGTCTGCCGAGCGAAACGGTATCAGGCCTTTCAGAAGCTAATCATGCAGGTGGTCAATTTCCTCGGCCCGACTTGCATGAACGTTTAGAACGAGCTCTAACCCAACTAAAGCCTGATTTGATATTTGCCTGCTACGGGATGAATGATGGTATTTATTTGCCTTTTGATGAGATACGCTTTCAGCAATACAGAAAAGGAATACAGTGGTTGCATAATCAGGCAATTAAATCGGGTATACCAATTGTTCATTTAACTCCACCAGTGTTCGATGAGCGAAAAGGAAAAGCCTATGCGAATGTACTCGACATTTATTCTGATTGGTTAATACGTTGTAGAAAATCAAAAAAATGGGATGTAATTGATATACACGGGCCAATGAAAAAACACCTCGAAGATGAACGTCTTGTAGATTCTACATTTGCCTATGCAAAAGATGGCGTTCATCCAAATAAATTAGGGCATTGGATAATAGCTAAACAAGTTCTTTTGTTCCTTGGAGAAAATGAAGTATCGAAAGCAAAAGATAGTAATGAGGCATTATTTTCATTTTCAAACGCAAAAAAAATAGTGAAGCTTATAGAGGAACGTCAGAAAATAATGAAAGACAGCTGGTTGACATATATTGGACATAAAAGACCAGGAATGAACCTTGGCTTGCCTTTAAATAAGGCTCAAGAAAAGTCAGAAGTACTGGAAAAGCAGATACGAACTTTAATGAGAAAGTAAAATGTATAGTAACTGTTCAGCCGAGTGCTTTAAGATTACAGAAAGCAGAGGTCCTCTAAATAGATTATGCTTGTTAAGCACTGATAAAAATTGTTTTTGAGTACTTGTTCACTCAACTTAAAATCGGAGAGTATTTTTTCTTGATAGTCCTTACTGGCTTTTATGTTCTAGGGGGCAAAGGGTCATCGGATTGTTAATAATCTCTACCAAGTTTTTTGCTAACTTGTGTAACCGGTACATAGGCTATAATTAATGCGGGTTTTGGGGTTTAATCCAAAGTTTGAGTATATTTATAAAGACCTACAAATCTTTTTAATCAAAAAGAATTCCCCTTGGCTCTGCCTCGGGGATAGTCGGTTTCAAGAAATTTTTTAATTACCCAAAATCGAAATTTGAAATACGGTTGACTTTATATATAATAAGATAAAACAAAATTGAATATTTTAGCGAAGTGCAAGTGCGAAAAGTTAGTTTTCAGAATTTTTAGACTAAGTATACGAGCCATGACCTTGTGTAATACATACTAAGTGACACCATCGAAATTAGTACTTCCCGTAATCGTAATTGCTCAGTTCTGCTGTACTTCTCTTTGGTTTGCTGGTAATGGGGTTATAGCAGACCTCGTATTAAATTTCAACCTAAGTGATACTGCTTTAGGCCATTTAACCTCTGCTGTGCAAATTGGATTTATTGTAGGAACCTTGAGCTTTGCCATTTTGACAATTGCCGACCGTATTTCACCGTCAAAAGTGTTTTTTGTTTGTGCCCTCATCGGAGCTCTATTTAATTTAGGGATAATATATGAAGGTAATAATCTAAGTAGCTTACTTTTTCTACGGTTTTTAACAGGCTTTTTTCTGGCAGGAATCTATCCAATCGGAATGAAAATTGCTGCAGACTATTATGAAAAAAGACTTAGTAAGTCTCTTGGGTTTTTAGTGGGCGCACTGGTAATTGGAACCGCTTTTCCTCATTTGCTAAAGAATATGACCGGAGCTTTTTCGTGGAAATCAGTTCTTATAGCTACCTCTTCATTTGCGGTTTTGGGGGGAGTATTAATGTTGACTCTGGTGCCAAATGGACCCTATAGAAAAGGTGGTAAAAGTTTAAATTTGTTAGCGTTTTTTCAAGTGTTCAGGAACCCTGAATTTCGTACATCATCTTTTGCATACTTTGGTCATATGTGGGAATTGTATGCTTTTTGGGCCTTTGTACCTATCATCTTAAAAGAGTATTATACGAAACACTCTCAAATCGACTTCAATGTTTCGTTATGGTCGTTCATTATTATTGCTATCGGCGGTTTGGCTTGCGTACTCGTAGGCTACATTTCTCAAAAATCAGGTACAAAACGAATGGCCTTTATATCGCTGCTGTTTTCATTTAGTTGTTGTCTTATTTCGCCACTTATGTTTTCTGTTGAAAATGATTTGGTGTTTTTATCTTTTCTTCTCTTTTGGGGAATGGTGGTTATTGCAGACTCTCCTCTACTTTCAACATTGGTAGCTCAAAATGCCCCTGATGAAATGAAAGGTACTGCACTCACAATAGTTAATTGCATTGGCTTTTCAATAACAATAATTAGCATTCAATTGATAAATGGTATGCATGCATTAACAGACTCTAATAGCATTTATAGTATTCTGGCAATAGGCCCTTTTTTGGGTTTGATTGCCCTTAGACAAAAAAATAAAACTTCTCGTAATAACTAAAACTTCGTGTGGTCTGATTAACCCAAGGTATGACCAGTATTAACATAGGCGGTCAATTATGCACTTGCTATAGGTCAGACATGCAATTCTGACGATACATGTTCTTAACTGAAAATTGGCAAATGTTTATCTTGATAGTTCTTGACTGCTTTAAATACTGTAAACCTGAGTTCGAACTCAGGTTGTAAGTTGCGATCGATTATCGAATCAGTTTTTTCGAGACAAATTCACCAAAATAAAAATTAAACTTGCCGGCAGTACCCACCCCAAACTATAGGGTTGCAAGGGAATCCAATCAAAAGTCCAAGCCATAGGGTTTAGGCCTATGCTCTTTAAAAAATCGGGAATGCTAAATAATATGGTCACAATAATGACCGCTCTGAAAACTAGGGGTGATGCAAACCGATTAGGAATTACATTTAATACAATCAATACTATGGTAATGGGATAGATAAACATCAAGGCGGGGAGTGCTACCGCAATAATATAGCCCTACATTGAACCGCCCCATGATGACCCCTAACAGGCAACCTGCGATTGCGGTAAGCAGATAGGCCTTTTGCGATTCACCAAATCGATGTTTGATAAAATCGGCGGTGCCGGTCACTATGCCTACGGCGGTGGTAAAACAGGCCAAACTGACTAGTACGCTTAACAGGAGATTGGCAGTATTGCCCAAGGTTTTTAGGCTGATACTCTTGAGTAGTGCGGTTCTTGAAATATCGGCATCGAATTTGCCGTGCATTAAGGCTCCGGTAATAATCAATCCGCCATAGACCAAGAACAATCCGAAGCCGGTTAACCATGCGGCATGGCGAATCAGTTGTTTCTTTTCCTCAAATAAAGCTTCCTTCTTTTTTAGGTCTATAGAAATCAGTATGACCCCGCCCACCACTACAGAGCCAATAGCATCAAAGGTTTGGTAGCCTTCTAAGATGCCATCCGCAAACGGACTCGCAAAATAGGTTTCCCCAAAACTAAAATCATAAGAGAACAGAGCTGCTCCAATAATCAATAAAAGAATAAGAGTAATTCCAGGCGTCAATAGTTTTCCTAGAATATTTAAAATTTTTGAACGCTTAATCACGAATACAAATACCAGCCCAAAATAAATAATACTAGTCAGCATTGGTGATGAATCAAAAAATGGTTGTATTGCCATCTCGTGTGTTACTGATGCCGTACGTGGTGAAGGCAGGCTTATTGAAATGGCATATACGATATAACAGTATATGACACTAAAGGTGGGTGATACTTTATTGGCAAAATCTAACATGGTGCCCTGAAATTTGGCGTGGGCCAAGATGCCTAAAATAGGAATCAATATTGCCGAGAGGCAAAAACCTAGGGTTACCAGCCACCAAAGTTCACCAGATTTAAACCCGAGCAGCGGGGGCAATATTAGGTTTCCCGCACCAAAGAAAAGAGAGAATAGGGCAAAGGTGGTAACTAAAGTTTCTTTGGTCGTATTCATAATGTCACTTGATAAAGGCGTTCTAGAAAGATAACGGAAAATTACTTTATAAGAAGTGGTTGTTCGTCGGTAGAAAACAACCGTTTATCTAATAAAATGTCGTTCATCGAAAATATGGTAAGAATCTTAGTCAGTGTCTAATAAAAGACAGGGGTAGGGCGTTGTAATAGCAAAGTGTTCAATGAGCTACTTTTAAGCAGTAAACTAAAATTCATTTCTTGCATTAAACGGCCCCCAAATCCTACGACGTGCAATCTAAAAACCTACATCATGAAGAAAGTATTTTGCAATATTTTTGGCCACCACTACTCAGTGTCCAAAAAAGTTACCTATCACATTAAAGAATACAAATGTATTCATTGCGGCAATGAAGTCACTACTGATGCGAGTGGAAACCTTTCTGATCTTACTCCTGAATTACAGGATATCAATAATACCTTGGAAAATATATATCAAAGAAGACATAGAGCTGCACAGCAAGTGGCTTAATTATGCTTTGGCAAATGAATTTCGACCCTAATCGGTTATAGAAATTCTAAAGTTATTCCTGGAGATTAAGTAAGCACACCCATGTATTTGACTGTCGTTTGCCCCACAGCAGTCAAGTTAGGGATGCTCTTTTTTTTCAGGAATTTTTTGTTTTAATACCTAGTGTATTCGATAGCTATAGGAAGGGGAGGGTGCATGCCACACGGCAGGCGGGTTAAACCCCATTTATGGCTAATCGCCCCGCGATTAAAAAGAATTCCATCCTTGAGCGGTCAATGGTATTTTGGTATTACTTCTTGAAATGAGATGGGCACCTTCATTCTCTTCAGTCATATGCCCGATTACCGTAAAATTAGGGTTTCCCTTGATTTTCTCGAAATCGTTTTGATCGATAGTAAACAAAAGCTCATAATCTTCGCCACCACTTAAGGCGACTAAGGTACTATCCATCTTAAATTCCTCACAGGCTGAAATTACTGTAGGATCCAGTGGAATTTTATCTTCGAACAAATTGCAACCGACTTTACTTTGCTTACAAAGATGTAAAATCTCAGAGGAGAGTCCGTCGCTGATATCGATCATTGAAGTTGGTTGTACATCTAGTTTTTGTAAAAGGCTTATGATGTCTTTTCTGGCTTCTGGTTTTAATTGTCGCTCTACAATATATGAATAGGGTTCTAGGTCAGGCTGGCTGTTTGGGTTTACCTTGAATACTTCTTTCTCTCGTTCCAATACTTGTAGGCCCATATAGGCGCCACCTAGGTCGCCGCTAACCACTAATAGGTTATTGTGCTTGGCGCCAGTACGGTATACAATATCATTCTCTTTTGCTTCTCCTATGGCCGTAATGCTGATGAGTAATCCGGTTTTTGATGAGGTGGTGTCACCACCGATAAGGTCAATATTATATGCTTTTGTAGCCGAGGAGATGCCCGCATAGAGTTCCTCCAAGGCCTCTAAAGGAAATCGGTTTGAGACCGCGATTGAGACCGTAATATGTGTTGCTATGGTATTCATAGCATACACATCTGATAGGTTGACAATTACTGCCTTATAGCCCAAGTGTTTCAAGGGCATATAGCCCAGATCAAAATGCACACCTTCTACAAGTAAATCGGTGGTGACTATGGTTTTTTTATTCTTGAAATCAAGAACTGCCGCATCATCCCCTACACCTTTTATGGTCGATGTATGTTGAATAGTAAAATTTTTGGTCAGATGATCTATAAGGCCAAATTCACCCAATTTCTCCAAGGAAGTACTTTCAGGATTCTTATTTTCTAACATTGGGCAAAAATAGGTAGTAAATCTGATTGGGCAGGTCTCTTTGTTCAAGAACTCGTTTAAACTTTTTCCATTTTGCTCGCTAATTTCTCCTTTTTCTCATGCCGTAGGGTATATGCCACTTAAAAAAACGAATCACTAGAAAGCAAAAGCATCATTTTTCGTTTAAACCCAAAGAATTTAAACGCCTTGTAAAACAGCGAAATATAGAATTTTAATAGGACCTATAAAAATTTAAGCCGATACCTTTCTAGTGAAGGTATCGGCTTAAATAAGATATAATCAAATATAGTTTTTTGGTAAAAAAGATAAATACCTATGGCCTTATCTTCTAAAATTTACCCTATTGAATATCCGCTTCGGTAATTGCGTTTCACGTATTTATTGGCTGGTTCAAAATTCGTGATTCTCATGTTCTCGGCATCCCATAACAATCGTTTTCTGCCATGGTATTTTGACCCGCTCCAGAAGCTCGAGCCATCTGCTTTTGGATCCACTTCGAAATACGCTTTTAACGCTAGGTTACTGATAAGCAAACTTTCAGTGAATGGCCCAGCATAATCGAAAGATGAACTGGTCTCGGCATTTCCGTAACCCGCCATACATGCGTTGACCCATTGTAAATAATGACCTTCAGGAACCCTTGGTAATGTTTCCTTTACGCTGATTTGCTCATTTAGCGACAAGGGCAGCAATCTTGGATTGGCTCCGTAACAATCAGCTAAAAGTTTTCCTTTAGTGCCAATGAATAATACGCCGCCATCCCAGTTTCCTAAAGCCTCATCATCTCCTAATTCCTCAGGTCTTTCTGGCATTAAGCCGCCATCCATCCAAGTGACTTTGACATTGCCTTTTCCGTCAGTTCTAGGATAGGTCAAATGAATTTTACTTGCAGTAGGAAAACTTTTCGGATAGTTTGCAGTTTCGAACTTTCCTTTAAACGCATCGGCAACACTACATTCTACTTGATTGGGGTAGAGGATAGGGAGAATGCGATACACTGGATCCATAATATGACAGGCCATATCGCCAAGGGCACCCGTGCCAAAGTCTGACCAACCACGCCAATCAAAAGGCAGGTAGGCATTGTTGTAATCGCGCGTCTCTGCCGTACCTAACCATAGATCCCAATGTAGTCCTTTGGGTACTCGATCTCTTTTTGTAGGGGTCTCAAGAGCCATTGGCCAAATGGCCCGGTTGGTCCAACACTTCACAGTATGTACTTCTCCGATAAGACCGGCATCGTAGAGTTCTTTCATGGTACGCACGCCGTCACCTGACGCTCCTTGATTTCCCATTTGGGTAACCACCTTGAACTTTTTTGCTGCTTCGGTTAGCATTCTCGCTTCCCAAATATCATGGGTAAGCGGCTTTTGTACGTATACATGTTTGCCCATTTCCATGGCCATATATGCCGCTACAGCATGATTGTGGTCTGGTGTGGATACAGAGACGGCATCAATGTTATTTTTTTCCTTATCGAGCATTTCCCTAAAATCATTGTAGTAGTTAGCCTTAGGAAAAGTTTCTCTTGATTTAATCGCCTGTCTGTCATCGACATCACAGAGCCCAACAATGTTCACGTTTGGGCTTTCGGCGAAAGATGTTAAATCGCTTCGACCCTTGCCACCTACGCCTACGCCTGCAATATTAAGTTTGTCACTGGGAGCAACAAATCCAGGTCCTCCTAATACATGTCTGGGGACTATCATAAATCCTGCCGCAGCAAGGCCCGAATTCTTCATAAAATTCCTTCGAGATTTTTTACTCAGTGTAGTTTTCTTTTTGGTCATAAGGGTCAAAATTTTTCTAGTTTTTTAAAAAGAAGTTTAAGGTAATTCAATTATTTGAAATTAAACAAAGGAAATTTCAATACTTTTTAATTTTTTGGTAATATCACGAAAATTCAAGTTTACATATCTATTATTCAAAGCCGGGTCATGGGCATAAGGATGTTTACCCTTGCCCTGAACAAAGTGTTATAGAGCTGCTATAATTTGCAATTAGGTACGGAAAGTGGTGTAAATTATTAAGGGGTGGTGTTCACCACAGTACAGGGTATTCAAACTTCGAGTTTTGGTTTTTCTTATATACATGATGTTCAGATTGAGACTAGGGGAAATCACAATCTCGAAGCCCTTGATGGTTAGCTTGTATTAAAGAAGAGCTAGGAGTGTGTTGAAATACAAGCCAGAATAAAGAATCGATAGAAATTGTGGTCTGATTATTGTAGCATGCTTGCCACTAGTTTGTTACAAGCCTTGAGTGATATAGGGTGGTTGTAGAAAGCTAAAGGTAAGGGATATAGGAGTCAAGGCGACCCATAAAGCAAGCGAGATATGTTCTTATACACAAGAATCTTGACCAAAAAGGTATGATATAAATCTTATCTTTAAATCGCGGGGCGATAGCCCAAAAGGGGTTAACCTGCCTATGTTGGTGGGCTTTTCCCGAGCTTATTGACTTAGCTGCAAGCAAAGACAGCTTTCCTCTCGAGTATTATCGAGACAGTGTCTAAATGAAAAGAGAGTTCCTTACTATAATATCTCGAACCCTTGGGCCGAGGTAGTTTATTACTTCAAAAAACTGATATGTTATGAAAAAAGTTCTTTTCTACAATGTCCTATTGTTTTTGATAATTAGCTGTTCAAAAAACAGCTCCGAAAATTCAGATGACGGCCCCGATTCAGATATCAACAAAACAGCATTTACCCCTTGTGAAAATGGAATGGCCGGAATCTATCCTTGCGATGGCTATGATTTACTAGCGAGAATTCCTTTGTCCGATTTCGGGGCGCAATCAGGAAACGATAGTTGGGGGTGGACGGATCCCACTACTAATAAGGAATATGCTCTAATGGGCTTAGATAATGGTACTGCCTTTGTAGATATTACAGACACCGAAAACCTCATATATCTGGGTAAGTTACCATCTGCCACAAGTTCTAGTTCATGGCGAGATATTAAAGTGTATCAAGACCATGCTTTTATTGTTTCAGAGGCGCAAGGTCATGGCATGCAGGTGTTCAATTTAACTAAGTTACGTAATGTTACCGATGCCCCTGAAACTTTTGAGGCTGATGCCCGCTATACCGGTTTTGGCAATGCCCATAATATAGTGATTAATGAGGCAACAGGATTCGCCTATGTGGTCGGCACCGCAAGAGATGATGCATTTCAGGGCGGGGCACATTTTATAAACATACAGGACCCTAAAAACCCTGTGGCCGCAGGAGGCTATGCTGATAACGGCTATAGCCACGATGCGCAGGTAGTTACTTATAATGGCCCTGACGCCGATTACACAGGCAAAGAGATTTTTATCGGCGCCAATGAGAGTCAGGTGATACTTGCCGATGTGACTGATAAGGATAATCCGGTTGAAATAGCTGTTGTACAGTATTCAAATATTAAATATACCCATCAAGGATGGTTCACTGAGGACCATCGCTACTTTCTGTTAGGCGATGAACTTGATGAGGCCCAACTGGGCTTTAAATCGCGTACCTTGATTTTTGATTTTTCAGATTTGGACAATCCCGTTTTGCACGATACGTATTTAGGAACCACAAGTGCCATAGATCATAATGGCTATGTGGTTGGGGATCAGTTTTTCCTTGCCAATTATACGGCCGGACTTCGGGTACTTGATATTTCGGGCATTGAAACAAAATCGATTGTAGAAGAGGGCTTTTTTGATACATTTCCGTCTACTGATAATGCCCAATTTGATGGGGTATGGAGTATATATCCTTATTTTTCGAGTGGAAAGATTGTTATCAGCGATATTAATTCAGGATTGTTTATCGTTAAAAAATCGAATTAATGAAAAAGCTCATTTATGTGCTCGTCTTACTAGTATTTTTTTCCTGTTCAAAAGACACTGAATTAGTACATATAAACGAAGAGTCTGGGCCCGTGTTTTTAGGAGAAATCGATTGGATAAAAACCTTCGGTGGATCAGGGGAGGATACGGCACGTACAATTATCTCAACCTCCGATGGGGGTTATGCCATTTTAGGATTTTCTAACAGTTCAGATGGTGATATAACCGATAAATCTACTGATGTAAATGATTATTGGTTGTTGAAGTTAGCTGTCGATGGTAGTATACAATGGAGCAAAACTTATGGGGGCAGTAAGGATGATCGAGGGCAATCAATAGCTCAAACTCTTGATGGGGGGTATGTGCTTACGGGCTACGCAATGAGCGATGACGGTGATGGTAGCAATAATGAGGGTTTTCATGACAATTGGATACTGAGGTTAGATGCCTCTGGCACTATTTTATGGGAAAAAAGTTATGGTTTTTCGGGGCATGACCATTCTTATGATATTCTAGAAACCCAAGACGGGGGCTTTTTCTTTGTGGGGTTTTTAGATATTACCCTGGCTCGGGCTGATGGGTATAATGAGAAAGGAAATTCGTTGACTCGGCATGGCGTAGGAGAATTTTGGGGCACAAAAATCGATGCCAATGGCCTTATAGAGTGGCGAAAATATTATGGGGGCACGAACAATGATAGGGCCCATGCCGTTGTACAATCTGATGATGGGGGCTTTGTAATGGCCGGTTTTTCGGAGAGTGCTGATTTTGATATTTCAAATAGTAAGGGCAGTTATGATTTTTGGGTATTGAAAATCGATGCCAAAGGTACTCTGCTTTGGGAGCGTTCCTTAGGGGGTACCGGCATAGAGATTTCACAAGATATCGCGAAGACTAATGATGGCAGTTATGTGATTACTGGCAATACGTTTAGTGACAATGCTGATGTTTCAAAGAACAATGGTGAATCTGATATTTGGCTTATAAAGATCGGTGATGACGGCGATTTAATTTGGGAAAAAACCTATGGGGGTATTCATTTTGATGCGGCAGAAGGTGTCAGCTTAAGTAGTGACGGAGGATTTATTATTTCGGGCAACTCAAAAAGTGAAGGCATCGATACAACAGAAAATGCGGGCGAAAATGATATATGGCTTCTAAAGACTGATGCCGACGGAAATCTTACTTGGCAGCGAACCTTCGGAGGATCTGGGCTCGATTTTGGTTTTGACGCCATTGAAAATGAGGACATGAGCATCATTTTAGTTGGCGAGACTGCCAGTGCCGATTTTCCGAACGCACAGAACAAAGGGCAAACTGATGTTGTAGTTATTAAGCTTAAATAAGCCTATAGTCAAATAGGTTTCTTGCCAAGAAGACGCATACGTTAAGAATAGAGGCTGTCAATTTTTGATAATCTTATAATTTTTATAGTTGGTATCCAAACCAATATAATTTTTTAAAAAGTCTTTAAACCGGTCCTTCGAGCTTTTTCTGCTCATGGATATATCGTACTCGAATTTCCAATTTTTTTCCTGAATCAGCTTTTTCATGACTTGAGGGTGTTCTTCTTCGAAAAGAGCAACTTTTCTTACATTTTCCTCATAGGCAAAAGCTTTGGGCGCATTTTCAAATTCTTTTAGCGCTTCTTCACTTCTATACAAGGCTCTAAAATTTGCCTGTTTACGCTGCATCGCTTCAGGTTCTCGTACCCATCCATAATGATATATAATGGCATCGATGGCTTTTACCATCAACTTTTTATTGTCACCTATTCGAAAGCCCTGAGCATCTTTATAGGAATAAATGGCGGGCTTGTTTTTTATGACCCTTATTTCATGGGAGTACCAATTCGATGATGTGCCTACGTAATCAAATGAGCCATAAAAATGTACGTATTTAAATAAAAGGCCATCTACACGTTTCTCATCCTTGTATTTTTGCATCGCTTTATAAATAGTATCGAGATATTTTTCATGTACCACCTCATCGGCCTGTAGATAAAAGGCCCAATCGGTATCTTTAGAAATATGTTTGAAAGCTTTGTCGGTCTCTACCGCGAGAACGTGCCCCCCTTCGCGCAAGCTTTCGTCCCACTCGGTTTCTATGATTTTGATTTTAGGCTCATTCATGTTTTGGATTAGCTCTAAAGTACCGTCATCGCATTTGCCAATAGCAATGACAAACTCATCACAGATGGGTAAAATTGAACGTATAGATTCCAAAACGGGATAGCCATAGGTAATGGCATTTTTTAGAAATGAGAAACCAGTAACTTTCATCCCCTTCGTTTTTATAAGAATTAAATTCCTTGGTACAGCGCAAGAAATGAACGCTAATTCTCTTCGACAAATGTATGCAAATTGTGTGTATACCTGCAAATTTCGGTGTTTTCATAGTGTTTCGTATTGCTCTTCGATAGAGAACTCCTATGCTTTCATACGTTATAATAATGTTAGTGACTAGGATACACACCGACTTATAGAGTATATTTGTATATCTATTTAGACTAAATCCAATTAGTATGATTAAAGTATCGGAAACGGCCAAGGCAAAGGTCATCATGATGATGGTAGAGGAAGGCTTTGATGCCGACAGTGATTATGTACGTGTCGGGGTGAAAAGCGGCGGTTGCAGTGGCTTATCGTATGAACTTAAGTTTGATAACAAAAGTAATGAGACCGACAAGGTCTTTGAAGACAATGACATTCGTATAATTGTCGATAAAAAAAGTTTCCTATATCTGGTGGGCACTACCCTGGAATATTCTGGAGGGCTTAATGGTAAGGGCTTTGTTTTTAATAACCCCAATGCACAACGTACTTGCGGGTGCGGGGAGAGTTTTTCATTGTAATCCTCCTAACCTCCAAAGGAGGAATATAGGGTTGTGTTATTGAAAATAAAAGTAACTAATAAAAGGATTAATTTCCCCTTTGGGGGATTAAAGGGGGATTATGGCGTATACAGAAGAAGAATTAAAAAAAGAGTTGGAAACCAAAGAATATGAGTATGGTTTCTATACTGATATTGAGTCCGATACTTTTCCAAAAGGACTCAGTGAAGAGGTTGTTATTGCCATATCTAAAAAGAAAGAAGAGCCGAAATGGATGACCGAATGGCGTTTAGAAGCTTACCGGGTCTGGAAAAAAATGGAAGAGCCAGAATGGGCAAATGTCACCTATAAAAAACCTGATTTTCAGAATATTATTTACTATTCTGCACCAAAAAAAGCCGACCCTAATAAATCATTAAGCGATGTGGATCCAGAGTTGCTAGAAATGTATAAGAAATTGGGAATATCGATTGATGAACAAAAAAAACTACAAAATGTTGCTGTTGACATTGTGGTCGATTCTGTTTCGGTAGCAACAACTTTCAAAAAAACCTTGGCAGAAAAAGGAATTATTTTTATGCCGATTTCAGAAGCGATTCAAGAACATCCAGAGTTGGTAAAAAAGTATATTGGTTCAGTTGTTCCAAAAACTGATAATTTTTATGCGGCATTAAATTCAGCGGTATTTACAGATGGTTCTTTCTGTTACATTCCTAAAGGCGTACGTTGCCCAATGGAACTGTCCACCTATTTTAGAATAAACCAGGCAGGCACGGGTCAGTTCGAAAGAACCTTGCTCATTGCCGATAAAGGTAGCTATGTAAGTTATTTAGAGGGCTGTACCGCACCCTCACGTGATGAGAACCAGTTGCACGCCGCTGTTGTTGAATTAATCGCCTTGGATGATGCGGAAATAAAATATTCAACGGTGCAAAATTGGTACCCTGGTAATAAAGAAGGCAAAGGAGGGGTGTTTAATTTTGTGACCAAAAGAGGAATTTGTGAGAAGAACGCGAAAATCTCTTGGACACAGGTGGAAACAGGTTCTGCAATTACCTGGAAATACCCATCCTGTATCTTAAAAGGCGATAATGCCATTGGCGAGTTCTACTCCATTGCCGTGACCAATAATTATCAGCAGGCCGATACTGGCACTAAGATGATTCATATTGGAAAAAACACCAGAAGCACCATTATTTCTAAAGGAATATCAGCAGGAAAATCACAAAACAGTTATCGGGGCTTGGTACAGGTGAATAGGGGAGCAACAAATGCCAGGAATTTTTCACAATGTGATTCTCTTTTGATGGGCAATGAATGTGGCGCGCATACCTTTCCGTATATAGAAGTAAAAAACAAGACGGCACAGATAGAGCACGAAGCCACCACCAGTAAAATTGGCGAGGACCAGATTTTTTATTGCAACCAACGCGGAATCCCTACCGAGAAAGCCATTGCACTGATTGTAAACGGTTTTAGTAAAGAGGTATTGAATAAATTACCAATGGAATTCGCTGTAGAGGCGCAAAAATTGTTAGAAATAAGCCTTGAAGGTTCGGTTGGGTAGTAAATGTGAGTCAAAAGCCTTAAGGTCAAAGGGTCACAACTATATTTGACCTTTGATTTAAAATATATTGAAGAAAAGAAATTTAAAAGAGGTATTAGATGAAGTTACTCAGATATCAAAATTAATAGCTGGGTTTATTAAATATTTAAAATAGTTAGATCGGGCTTTTGGTTTTTCGACCCTAAGACTTTCTGACTTTAAGACCGATAAATAATGTTGAAAATAAAGAACCTACACGCCAGTGTAGAGGACAAAGAGATTTTAAAAGGAATAAACCTAGAAGTCAAGGCTGGTGAAGTACATGCTATTATGGGCCCTAACGGTTCTGGAAAAAGTACTTTGGCGGCCGTTATTGCCGGAAAAGAAGAGTTTGAAATTACCAAAGGAGAAGTTTTATTAGAAGGTGAAGACCTTGAAGGTGCGTCTCCGGAAGAAAGAGCACATAAGGGTGTTTTTCTTTCTTTTCAGTATCCTATTGAGATTCCGGGAGTGTCAGTGACCAATTTTGTAAAAACGGCCATTAATGAAACCCGAAAAGCGAGGGGACAGGAAGACATGCCGGCAAACAAAATGTTGAAATTGATCCGTGAAAAAGCGGAGCTTTTAGAAATCGACCGAAAATTTTTATCCCGTTCTTTAAACGAGGGCTTTTCAGGAGGAGAAAAGAAGAGAATGGAGATTTTTCAAATGGCAATGTTAGAACCAAAATTGGCCATCTTAGACGAGACCGATTCTGGATTGGATATTGATGCCCTACGCATTGTGGCCAATGGAGTTAACAAGCTCAGAAATAAAGGCAATACCATCATAGTGATAACACACTACCAAAGATTGTTGGAGTATATTGTTCCAGACTTCGTGCATGTTTTACACGATGGAAAAATTGTAAAATCAGGGGGTAAAGAACTTGCTTTCGAACTTGAAGAAAAAGGATATGATTGGATAAAGAACGAGGCTGTAGTGTAGTGAGGGGGTTTGCTGTTGTAAAATATACGAACTACTGATTACTTACTACGTACTAACTACTTTGATATGGATTTAAAAGAAAAACTAATTTCTTCCTTTATGGCGTTTGAGAATAACGTGGATGTAGAGCACCCCGTTCACGATATTAGATCAGAGGCACTAAAGAATTTTGAGATAAAAGGCTTCCCTTCTAAAAAAGAAGAGGCCTGGAAATACACCTCGCTAAATGCTTTGCAGAAAAAAAATTTTAGCATTTTCCCCAAACAGGAAAACGTTCTGGAGTATAAGAACGTAAAGAAGTATTTTTTACATGAAATAGATACCTATAAAATTGTATTTATTGATGGTGTATATAGCTCCTACCTTTCTGAAACCACTCATGACGGCGTTGACATTTGTTTGATGAGTTCTGCGCTGACAAAGCCCATGTTCAGGCAAGTTATCGACGTGTATTTTAATAAAGTGGCTTCAAAAGATGAGTCCTTGACCACCTTGAACACGGCCTTTAGTAGAGAGGGAGCCTATATCTATATTCCAAAAAATAAAGTGCCTAAAAAGCCTATTGAGATTTTACATTTCGCTACAGGAAACGAATCGGCATTGATGTTACAGCCCCGAAATTTAATCGTCGTTGAGGAAAACGCCGAACTGCAGATTATAGAGCGCCATCAGAGTCTAACGCAAAATGAGGTGCTTACAAACTCAGTGACTGAGATTTTTGCGGCAGAAAATGCCATAGTGGACTACTATAAAGTGCAGAATGATGCCAAAACATCGTCTTTGATAGACAACACTTATATCGCACAGAAGAGCAATAGTGTGGTCAGCGTTCATACGTTTTCCTTTGGAGGGCAGTTGACCCGAAACAATCTTAATTTTTATCAAAAAGGGGAGCATATTGATTCTATCTTAAAAGGCGTTACCATTATAGGAGAAAAACAACATGTCGATCACCATACATTAGTACATCATATCGAGCCCAACTGTGAGAGCCATCAAGATTATAAAGGTATTTTCGGCGAAAGGTCGACTGGTGTTTTCAATGGAAAAATCATAGTAGATAAAATTGCCCAAAAGACCAATGCCTTTCAAAAGAACAATAATATATTGATGAGTGATAAGGCCACTATTAACTCAAAACCTCAATTAGAGATTTTTGCTGATGATGTAAAGTGTTCCCATGGCTGTACCATTGGGCAATTAGATGAAGAAGCATTGTTTTACCTACAATCTAGAGGTATTCCAAAAAAAGAGGCCAGAGCTTTATTAATGTATGCCTTTGCCAATAATGTATTGCAAAGCGTAAAAATTACAGAATTAAAAACCAGGATCAATAAACTGATTGCCAATAAATTGGGGGTAAGTTTGGGCTTTGACCTTTAACCATTTAGTATGCTTTGGGCTCACTGAGCGAAGTCTATGTAATCACTGAGCGAAGTCGAAGTGAGCGCCAATTAATATGATACAAACAGCATTGAACACACACACTATTCGCAAAGATTTCCCCATCCTCGGCCGTAAAGTCAACGGAAACCCCTTGGTTTATTTAGACAATGCGGCAACCTCTCAAACACCGCGGCAAGTCATTGATGCCATTGTCGAATACTACGAGGGCTACAATGCTAATATTCATAGGGGCGTACATACGCTTTCACAAGAAGCAACCGACAAATATGAACAGGCAAGAATAAAAATCCAAGAGCATTTTAATGCGGCAAAGTCCTACGAGATCATCTTTACTTCGGGTACGACCCATAGTATTAATTTAGTAGCCAACGGATTCTCGTCGATTTTGAAAAAAGGGGACGAAATTTTGGTTTCACTGATGGAGCACCATTCTAATATTGTGCCTTGGCAGATGTTGTGTGAGCGTACAGGGGCTATTTTAAGGGTGATTCCTATGAACCAGCAAGGTGAATTGGTCATAGAGGAATACCATAAATTGCTGTCAAATAAAACCAAATTGGTTTTCTGTAACCATGTTTCCAATGCCTTAGGAACTATAAACCCTATAGAAGAAATCATAAAAAAGGCCCACAATGTGGGTGCGGCGGTATTAATCGATGGGGCACAGGCGGCCCCCCATATTAATGCGGATCTTCAAGAATTAGATGTTGATTTCTATACCGTTTCAGCCCATAAAATGTGTGGCCCTACTGGGGTGGGAATATTATACGGAAAAGAAGAATGGCTCACTAAATTGCCACCGTATCAAGGCGGGGGCGAAATGATTGCCGAAGTCACTTTTGAAAAAACTACCTATGCCGATTTGCCCCATAAGTTTGAAGCAGGAACACCCAATATTTGTGGCGGAATTGCTTTTGGTGTAGCATTAGACTATATGAATACCATTGGTTTTGAGGCTATTGCAGACTATGAGCATGAGCTACTTGAATATGCCACAAAACGGCTTTTGACCATCGACGGCTTAAAAATTTATGGCATGGCGAAAAAGAAGACCTCGGTAATTTCTTTTAACATCAATGATATACACCCCTATGATATAGGTCTGATTTTAGATAAATTGGGCATAGCCGTACGTACGGGGCATCATTGTGCACAACCCATAATGGACTTCTATAAAATACCCGGTACCGTAAGAGCAAGCTTTAGTTTTTACAATACCAGAGAAGAAGTTGATATCCTTGTTGAAGGGGTAAAACGAGCCAAGATGATGTTAGAATAGGCCTTGTTAGGATTATCATAAACTATTGAATGCCACTTATACTTATCGTATTTTTGTAATTAACTTCTTCCCTTTGGGGAGATTAAGAGGGAAGAATGAAAATTAAAGAAATTCAAGCAGATATCGTAGACGAATTTGACATGTTCGACGATTGGATGCAGCGCTATGAGTACATGATAGAGCTTGGAAAATCACTGCCATTGATCAATGCGCAGTACAAAACCGATGATAATATAATCAGAGGTTGCCAGAGCAAGGTATGGGTTCACGCCGAATTAGATACTGATAAACTGGTATTTACAGCAGATAGTGATGCGATTATCACCAAAGGTATTATTGCTATTTTAATTCGAGTTTTCAGTAATCAAAGCCCAAAGGATATTTTGGCAGCAGATACCGGTTTTATCGATGAAATTGGGCTAAAAGAACACTTGTCGCCTACCCGTGCAAACGGTTTGGTAAGTATGATAAAGCAGTTGAAACTGTACGCGGTGGCGTATCAAACACAACTTAATTAGAACAAAATGAGCGAAGAAACAACAACAATAGATACCCAAGAATTGGGCGACAAAATAGTGCAGGTTATAAAAACAATTTATGATCCCGAGATTCCTGTAGATATATATGAATTAGGATTAATTTATGATGTTCTTGTAAATGAGGCTAATGAGGTAAAGATATTAATGACTTTGACCTCTCCGAACTGTCCGGTAGCAGAAACGCTTCCGGTCGAGGTAGAAGAAAAGGTAAAGTCCTTGAATGCCGTAAAAGACGCCGAAGTAGAGATTACCTTCGACCCTCCGTGGACTCAGGATCTTATGAGCGAAGAGGCAAAATTAGAATTGGGGCTTCTTTGATTAGATGTAAAAGTTCTGAATTCTGAGTTCTGAAATCATATAACGTATGTCTGAAATTATAAATAGAGTGGCCCAAAGTCAACTCCTTACCTTTGATTTAGAAGATTACTATCTAGACGGGCAACGCATTCTTTTTGATATAAAAGATTGGCTCAATGAGGGAATAATACTCCGTGAAAAGGAATTTCGAGCGTTTGTGGCACAACATGATTGGGAGCAATACAAAGATGCCTATGTCGCTTTGAAATGCTCTACGGGTGCTATTGTACCCGGATGGGCGTATATGCTCCTCGTTACCAAATTGCAGCCTTTTGCCAAAAAAATAGTTCAAGGCGATTTGGATCAGCTTGAAACTTCTATTTATCAATCGATCATTGAGACTCTTGATGTGTCTAGATATAAAGACAAAGCTGTCATAATCAAAGGATGTAGCAATAAACCCGTTCCTTCGAATGCTTACTTGTTGATAACAATGAGGTTACAGCCAGTGGCAAAGAGCATAATGTACGGTGAGGCCTGCTCTTCGGTGCCTCTTTTCAAAAGAAAATAATTATTGATTAGCGGTTTATCATTTGTTAGGAATCCTTATTTTTGCGGTTCATAAAGGACAATTAAACACTAAACATTATGAAAAGAAGTACAGTAGCATTGCTGTGCATGTTCGCTACCATAGCGAGTTTTGCACAAACCGCAGATGAGTTAAAAGCTCAACAGACGACAAAAAAAGATTCGATTGCCGCAATACAAGGGCGGGTCGATGCCCTCCAGGGTCAAATTGATGCTTTGCCCGGATGGAAAAAAGGAGCTTTTGGCACAATCGGTGCTAATATTTCAGGGTTCAATAACTGGTATTCACAGGGTACGCCCAATAACTCGGCCGGAAATATTGGGGCCACCATCAACGCCTTTGCCAATCTAGACAAAGACAAGTTTTTTTGGAGGAACTCGGGGAATGTCAACCTACAATGGGTGAAATTGGATGATGAAGATGACCCGACTGATAAGGAAGGCTTTAATGGTACTACTGATGTCTTTAATATCAGCTCGCTGTATGGTTATAAGTTGAACAAAAAAATCGCTATTTCGGCCTTGGGCGAGTATCGCACATCGATTATAAATAATTTTAATGACCCCGGTTATCTGGATTTTGGTGTCGGTGCCACTTGGACTCCTATTACTGACATGGTACTGGTAATACACCCCCTAAACTATAACTTTGTATTCAGCAGTGGCGATGATGACATATACGAGTCTTCTACAGGAGCCAAAATTGTCGTGGATTATACACGAAAATTGGGAGCGGTGAATTTCAAGACCAATTTTTCTACTTTTCAGAGTTATAAAGACGGAGACCTTTCGAACTGGACCTGGATCAATTCTTTTGGATATACCTTGTGGAAAGGTATAGGCCTTGGCTTTGAGTTTGGTCTTAGAGGCAACAAGCAAGAAGCCTTAGATTATGCGCTGAACAAAGCACCTACGCTAAATCCTAATGCCACCTTGGAGAATGTTGATAGCAAAACACAGACCTATTGGCTGTTCGGACTTAACTATTCTTTGTAAGAAAAGAATCATTTTTTAGACATAAACCTCTGGGGTAACACTCAGGTAATAAGTGAAAAGCCCTCTTTTAGAGGGCTTTTTTAGTTAAGTAGGATATGTTAAATTTGGTTTCTCAATCAAAAAAATCAACTTTTTTGCCAAATGATGTTTTCATTTGAAACAAAATACAAAAGATTAAATACAGGGCGAATATAGATTTACACCATGGGGGCATTAAATTTTTGTTGTATAAAGCCCTAAGGTTGTTGTGAATCATGTTAAAATGTGTTGTATAATCGATGAAATGCGATTTATGCCCTCATTGAGGGTTTAACTTGGCTGCTGGCGTGGCAGTTTCCCTTCCGAGTACTCGCGATTGTGTCGAAATAAAAGGGTATTCTTTATTTGATGCCTCGTGCCCTTGGGGCGAGCTTGTTAATTGAGGTCATTTCAAGCTAGGTTAAACCCAGTGGTCGGAATAAAAAAAAGCCCCTTGAAAATGGGGCGTTTTTTTAGTTAAGTAGGAAAAACGTTGGTTTTGGGGAAAACCGACATTCTATGTGGTCAAGTTCAAAGTGTTCCTGATAACTATCGGGATAGGGTTAACACTATTGCTTTACACTGTAAATGTATGTCAAAACTTAAGTGCCTCTAAATTATTGTTGTGAATCTACCCTATACTGTTGTGAAAAATATGAGGGGTTAATTATATCCGATGAACTGCATTGATTTCTGTCAAAGCGCCGTTAATATTGATCCAAATGTTCTGGATAAAGAAAGTTGTTGTACGGAAATCTTGTCACATGAATATCTCGGACCTCATCGTAGACCCTTTTTCGAAATTCGTCAAGGTTCTGTTTGTTCAATGCCGATATGAACAGGGCATTATCACCTACGCGTTGCATCCAAGTTTTTTTCCAGTCATCAATGGTAAAATGTTTATTGGTGCGTTCTGTTACTAAATCATCGGCCTCGATGGTTTCATGCTTATGCAGGTCGATTTTATTGAAAATCATAATCGTTTTTTTATCGGCACTTTTAATTTCGGCAAGTATTTTATTGACCGAATCAATTTGTTCCTCGAATTGAGGGTGAGAGATATCGACGACATGCAATAGCAAATCGGCTTCCCGAACCTCATCCAAGGTGCTTTTAAAGCTCTCTACCAGCTGTGTGGGTAATTTGCGAATGAAGCCGACGGTGTCACTCAATAAGAAGGGTAGATTGCCTAAGACTACTTTTCGTACGGTAGTATCCAAGGTAGCAAAGAGCTTGTTCTCTGCAAAGACCTCGCTTTTACTGATTACGTTCATTACGGTCGATTTTCCCACATTGGTATATCCTACCAAAGCAACCCGTACCATAGCACCCCGATTGCCGCGTTGGGTCCCCATCTGCCTGTCAATCTTTAGGAGTTTTTTCTTTAACAGAGAAATGCGATCGCGAACAATACGCCTATCTGTTTCAATTTCAGTCTCCCCGGGGCCGCGCATTCCGATACCCCCTTTTTGACGTTCCAAGTGGGTCCATAACCCTGTAAGTCTAGGTAAGAGATATTCGTATTGCGCAAGTTCTACCTGGGTGCGTGCATAGCTCGTTTGTGCCCGCTGGGCAAATATATCGAGGATGAGACTGGTACGGTCGATAATCTTGCATCGCAACTGCTTTTCTATATTTCTTTGTTGGGCAGGTGAAAGCTCATCATCAAAGATGACGACACTTATTTCATTTTCATCGACATAGGCTTCTATCTCTAATATTTTTCCGCTTCCTATCAAGGTCTTGGGGTTGGGTAGATCCATACGCTGCTTAAAACGTTTGCTTACTTCCCCTCCTGCGGTATAGGTGAGGAATTCAAGTTCATCGAGGTATTCGTCTACCTTTTCCTCATTTTGCTCTCTATTGATAACCCCGATTAAAACGGTTTTTTCGTACTCGATATTTTTCTTTTCAATCATATAATCAACAAATTTATCTAAGGCAAACCTGCTAGCAGGCGTCTGAGTATTACCTACAGTAGCTAATAAAGTACAAATTTAGTCAATACTGGCCAAGCTATTTCGTAAATTTGCCTTACCATTAGTAAAAGCTATGAATTTTTCTTTTTTCAAACGAAAGAAAGGCAAAAATCTACATACCATTGCCTTTTATAATCTAGAGAATCTATTTGATACCGTAGATGATCCAGACACCTTAGATGATGACTATACGCCAACTGGTTTTCGTAAATGGACGAATAAGCGGTACAAAACAAAATTGTACAAATTGGGGAAGACCATCTCCGAAATTGGGTTTGAAACTACACAGAAGGCTCCGGTTTTGGTGGGTGTTGCAGAGGTAGAGAATGAGGTGGTCATGAATGATCTCATACAATCTGAATCTCTTCAAGGCATAAATTATGGGTTTGTACATTATGATTCACCTGATGAGCGCGGGATTGATACCGCCTTAATCTATAATAAAGACCATTTTGAAGTGTTGGCATCCGAAGCGATTACTTTACTGGTATATAATCTAAATGGTGAACGTGATACTACTAGAGATATTTTATATGTTCACGGGAAGCTGAACGGTGAAGAGGTACATATTTTTGTAAACCATTGGCCTTCGCGCAGAGATGGAAATACAGAAACAGCCTATAAAAGAATTCAGGCGGCAGAGACTATACTGAACTTTATGAAAGGCCTGGAATCTCGATATGAAGACCCCAACTATATTATCATGGGAGATTTTAATGACGATCCAACATCAAAAAGTATAAAGACCCTGATGCAATCGAAACGCTTGTATAATCCAATGGATAAGCTTTTCTCACCCGATAGGGGGAGTGCCAATTACAAAAGATCTTGGATGCTCTTTGACCAGATTATAGTTTCGCATAATTTTTTTAATTATAAAAGGGGGACACACAGTTTTGCTCATGCCAATATTTTTGATGGCCATTTTTTAACTGAATTCAAGGGTAAACATAAAGGTAGTCCGTTTAGAACCTATGCCGGCCGAAAATATCTTGGAGGGTATAGCGACCATTTTCCGGTATATATACAGCTAAAATTTAATAAGTAAAACCATACTCTTTTTATTCAGGCGAGAGCCATATTGAGTTTAGCCTGCTGCCTTTGCCGTCAGGTAGGCAGCTTTGTTGTTAAAGCGAAGCGGTCTTATATCTTTTTGATTTCATTGTCGCGTAAAAGTTCTTCATTACGTAAGCGTAGAAAAACTTGGGCCGTGGTCACTACATCGAGTTCACAATAGGTAATTATCCTATCAAGGTCGTTTTCCTTATAATATACTTCGCGTACCATACTACCGTCTATATCTTCTTTTGGGGAAGGAATACCAAGTACGTTAGCCATCAATTTTAAGGAGGTATAATGTTTATAATCTCCAAATTTCCATAGCTCCATGGTATCTAGATGCGGTATTTCCCATGGTTTTTTGCCAAAAAGATTTAGCTTATAGGGTAGGTCTATACCCTTAATTAGCATGCGACGGGCGATATAGGGAAAATCGAATTCTTTGGCATTATGGCCGCAAAGTAGTTTTTTAGGATGGTTGAAATGAGAATGTAATAGGTTTTTAAATTCTTTTAGCAAGCTGCTTTCCTCACCGTGAAAGGAGGTCACTCTAAATTCACGTTTATCTCCTGTTAGATTAAAGTAGCCCACCGAGATACAGATTATTTTTCCGAACTCGGCCCAGATTCCTGCTCGTTCATAGAACTCCTCGGCCGAAACCTCATCTTTTCTCTGGTATTGTGATTTTTGCTCCCAGAGTTCCTTTTTGTCGGCATCCATTTGGTTATAATCCTCATTTTCGGGTACCGTCTCTATATCTAGAAACAGAATATTCTCTAAATCGATTTTCTGTAGCATATCATTTGCGTTTTAAAAAGAGATAGGCATTTGTGTTGTCAACCCTAATAGAGTCCTTTTCGGCATAAAATGAAAGTTCTGTAAAAATCAGTTTTACAGCAAGGTGTGCGTTCGATGATTCGATTACAAACTCTTTGGGATCCACTTCATTTAGATTGTCTCCATATTGGGTGAGGTGTATTAATTTTTCATTTAATGAAATAAGAAAGGTTTCGGTACTATCTTGTTTTGATGACAACCACAATTCATTGGTAGTTGAATTGAATCGGATACGGTAGTTTCCTATTTCATTTTTCTCATCGCTATAGCCGTTGTAGTTGTAGGGTGTAAAATAGTCGTACCCCACAATAGAATACGATTTAAGATTGTTCCAATGGTTATAATAATAATGGTTTCCAGCTTCAATGATTTTCTTATTAGAAGACGCTGTTTTTATTCCTAAGGAGTCTAAAATGCTATTTGAGTAGAGGTAATAACTCCCAGAATAGCTAGTGTCGCTATAAGCTTCTTCGATTGCGATACCTGTAATATTGTCTAATTCGGAAATACTTTTGCGTTCATCTAAATAGTATATGATAGATTCGAACCGTCTGTATTCTTCATTAGAAACCATATTGTTGTTGTCTCTAGCTTTTTGTAACAGGTTTTCAAATTGCCGTATTTGGCTATTTTTTGAAATACTGAATGCGCCCCAAAATCCAAAAGAAGATAAGACGGCTAAAATGAACAATGAAATAGGAAGGGTCTTTAAGCGTCTCTTTGTGCTGACCAGTAGGTAGAGGGTGATTCCTAAAATCCAAAAAGCGATCAATAGCAGAAAATATCTATTTTCGGTTATACCATAATCTCCGATTCTTTTATAGATGGCGATAAACAACAAAAAAATAAGGGGTAATAGCAGCAAATAGAACCAGGGGTAAAATTTATTTATTGTCCATGATTTTATGGTTTTCTGAATGGGGCTTATCATAATCTGAATACTAAAGCCCAAAAAGGCCAAAGCAGTGACCAAATAAGATACCCAGCCTTTGGGCAGACTCCATTCCCAAACAATTTTAAAGGTGTAGGCATAAAGAATAAAAAGGTATAAGAGGACAAGTGGGATCAAAATAAATTTCACAAAGACCTCCAAAGCCTTATTATAGGTAATGGTATTATTTTCTAGTATATTTTTTGGAAAATCAGAGAGGTAGGTCCATGTATTTACAATGCCAAGACAAAACACGAAGAGTTGCCCATAGCGTTCGCCTGATATATCAAAGTCGAATAGGAACGTAATGGCCAATAGGGCCAAAACAAGCCCCAAATACAGAGTGAAACCACCCCATGATTCATTATATATATTCATTTTCATTAGA
>JASFYU010000032.1:0-4707 GCA_045046905.1 Flavobacteriaceae bacterium
TCACAGCTAAAATTTTTATTAAGAAGGGAAGACATTTCTAAACCATAGAGAATCTTCCCTTACATAACTAACTAATAACAACTAACAATACTATAAAGCTAATAACTCTTAATACCCTGGGTTTTGTGTAATATTAGGATTAACATCTATCTCTCTCTGGGGAATGGGCAACAAATAATGAATACTTTCATTAAAACCTGAATGTGGTTCCATAGAGTTTGAGCCGAAGACCGTGTTTCCTAAGCGCTTCCTCTTAATATCATACCATCTTTTGAACTCAAAGGATAATTCCAATCTTCTTTCTTCTAAGACCAAATCTCTGAATTCATCTTGTGACAACCCTAAGGGAACATCCTCTGGAAAAGTAACCGGAACTCCGCCGATAGCACCATTTCTGGCTCTGGCTCTAATCTCGTTCACATAGCCTCTAGTTTCATTATTGGGCCCTACTAGTTCGTTGAGAGCTTCAGCAGCCAATAACAGCACTTCGGCATATCTATAGAGTGGGTAATTATAATTTGAATTTCTTCCTCTCCCACTTTGGGCAAAACCGATTAATCTGTTATATTTTGCAATATGCGGTCTTTTCGAAAGAGGGAAGTCAGGAAAGTCGATCTTATTTTCATTTTGATCAATATAAAACGTATCAAAAGCGACCGATTTGCGATAGTCATTGTCATCCCAATCGTCATAAACGGCCATAGACGGTACAACTACACTCCAACCGCCAGTATCCCCAGGAGCTCCGCGTACTCCAGTCAACGGAGATAAATTGTCGCTATTTGTACCACGAAATCTAACTTCAGCCACAAGGTCTAAGTTGAAAATATGCTCAATTGTATTGTCTTGTTTGCTGACATCATAGAGATCTTGGTAGTCGGCCTCTAAACCATAATTGAAGGTGCCCCTGTTATCTATGACCCATTTGGCATTATCATAGGCAGCTTGCCAATTTTCTCTTGTCAGATGTACATCGGCCAATATGGTTGCTGCGGCTCCTCGTGTTATCCTATTTCTCGCCCCCCCATAACTGTCGGGCAATCGCCCTTCTACTAGTGCAAAGTCTAAATCTTCAATGATCTTGGCATAAATTTCTGCCTCCGGTGTTTTTTTAATATCAGCAGCTACTTTTGGATCCGTAATGGGATCCTCAAAATACGGTGCATCACCGAACGACCTTACTAGAGCGAAATAGGCAAAGGCTCTTATGGCTCTGGCTTCGGCTTCTAGTGTTAATTTGATACTTTCACTTGCCTCAATTTGCCTTGCTGCTTGAATGGCGGTGTTGGCCGGAGTGATTACTTCGTAGCACCTGTTCCAAGTTCTAAATGAGAACAAATTATTTGGACCAAGATTTGTAAATCCATCTATTTCTATATTCGCGGGAACTACTCCAGGAAAACCTGGAGCTGCCATATCACTCATTACCATAAGGCCCTGAACAAGCTCTCCACTCCAAGCTCTTTCACCTGTTAATTTTGAATATGCACCAGATATAACTGCTTCGACATCATTGGCGTTCGAGAAAAAACCTTCTGGAGACAGAACTGATATAGGGTCTTCATCCAAATTTGTACAGCTCACAAATACGAAGCCAATATATATGAATAAACTTTTGATGTAATATTTCATCTTATTTTGTGTTTTATGTTACAGTAATATTATATAATGTGATTTCTCAAAAGCTAAAGCTTAGCCCTAAAGTGAAACTCATGGTGTTAGGAAAACTACCAAAATCAATACCTATTCCTTGTATAGCGCCATTTCTACCAACCTCTGGGTCAAAGCCTGAGTAATCGGTACTGGTCCATAAATTTTGCCCACTAACATAAATTCGCAATGAATTAATGTTGAACTTATCAATAACTTTAGAGGGTAGGGCGTATCCTAAGGAAATATTCTTTAATCTGATATAACTACCATCTTCAACCCATCTACTAGAAAGTCTTCTGCTTCGTGTAATGGAAGCCTTTGGCACATTGGTATCAATGTTGGTAGGAGTCCACCTATTCAGAAAATCAGTAGTCGGGTTATTAACCCCTATACCGTCATCCAAAACAAATTTGGTATAGTTTAAGATCTCATTACCTTGAGATCCTTGAAAGAAAAAATTCAAATCAAAATCTTTATAGGTAAAACTATTGTTCCAGCCCCAAGTAAAGTCAGGATTAGGGTCTCCAATAATATCTCTATCACCATCAATATCTAATATTCCATCTCCGTTCACATCCTTAAACTTTTCGCCGCCAAGCCCCTCTGAGCCAGTTAAGATAACATCACCACTTTGCTGCACCCCTTCGTATACGAATCCGTAAAAAAGACCGATCGGTTCTCCTTCTCGTAAAACCTGGGTGTTGTTTAGACCAAGTTGCCCTGGTGCCCCACTAGCATAAAAAATATCCGAACCATCATCAGGAAGTTTTACTATGGTGCTCTTGTTTGCTGCGATATTGAATGCCGTATTCCATCTTAATGTTCCTCCGATATCTCTTACGCCAAGTGATAGTTCAAATCCTTTGTTTCCAGTTTCTCCAATATTTTTCAAGAATGTACCTCTCAAACCAAGGTATGCTGGAATTGGGGCCTGAAACAGAAGTTTTGTTGTTTTTATATCGTAGTAATCGGCCGTTAAAAAAAGTTTATCCTTTAAAAAACCTAAATCAACACCGAGATTGGTTTGTGCAGTTCTTTCCCACATCAAGTTCTGATTTGCAAGAGTTTGCGGTATTACGGCATTCTGAACATCACCATCAAAAACAAAGATTACCCCAGTAGATAGTATTGCCAATGAAGAAAATGGACTAACGGCCTGACTACCTGTAACTCCATAACTTGCCCTTAACTTAAGCTGGCTAACCATATTCGATTTGTTTAAAAAATCTTCATTGTGCACATTCCAAGCCAATGCGCCAGATGGGAAAAAGTCCCATTCATTTCCCTCGGCAAGAACGGAAGAACCATCATACCTGCCTGTAGCAGTAAGAAGGTAGCGATCTTTAAAGTTATAGGTTATCCTGCCATAGAAAGCAGCCAATGTTGTAGTACTGTTAAAAGATTCAAGTATTTCGCGAACAGCACCTGCATTTAAATTATTATATAGAAAACTATCCGTAATGAAACCACTAGCTCCAGAACTATTATTCATCACTTTTTTTTTCTCATAATCATACCCTCCCAAAGCAATCAATGAATGCTCGCCAAAATCGAGGGAGTATGTTAGGTAGTTTTGTAACAATACACTAGTTTGCTTACTATTTTCAACTTCTGCAATACCGCCAACACCACCACCAAAATTCAATCTGCTTGATTGGTATTTACCCTTAAAATTATTAGAAACTGTCGCCCCTATAACAGTCTTGAACTTTAAATTATTCAAAAGTTTTATCTCTGCAAAAACCAACCCTTGAAAATAGTCATTTATATTATCGTCCGTCATTTCGTTTATCAGAGAAATAGGATTATCGATAAGGGGTTGAAATTGATCACTAGTATATGTAATTCCATCAACTTCAAAAATCCCTTCGGTAGGTGTGAATATCAAGGCCGAGGAAAGCACCCCGCCCCCACGACCTCCAGTAGTACCTTCCTTGGAGGATGTTCTGTCGCTGTCTATCCTCCTTACGGATAGGTTAACACCTACGTTCAATCGCTGCGATACTTTGGCGTTTACGTTACTCAACAAGGAGTATCTTTTAAAATTGGATTTTCGTATTATTCCTTTTTGGTCAAATAACGTTCCTGAGACATAATAGTTTATGTTATCGTTTCCTCCAGAAACGGATAGGTTATAGTTTTTAATTTCTCCTTGTTGTTCAATTTCATTTTGCCAATCGGTACCTATGCCCAGAGATGCCGGGTCCAAAAAAGTAGCAGAACTGTTCCCCAGTGCATCGAGTTCGTTAACATATTCGGCATATTGCCAGGCATTCAGCAAATCATATTTTTTTATCTGCTTCTGTGTACTGTAAGAAGTATTGAAATTAATTTTCATAACTCCTGCTCTTCCTTTTTTGGTAGTAATCAAGACTACCCCGTTTGCCCCACGCGAACCATAAATGGCGGTCGCCGAGGCATCCTTCAATATTTCGATGGATGCGATATCTTCGGAAGAAGGAAGAAAGCCCTGTGGAAAACCGTCAACAACGAACAAGGGGTCGTTAGAAGAATTAATGGAAGTATTTCCCCTAATCCGTACGGTATACTCCGCTCCCGGTTCACCTCCGTTTACTGATTGCACCACAACACCAGCCGCCCTGCCCTGTAATGCCTGAACGGCATCGGAAGTAGGGAAACTGTTCAGGTCTTTTGACTTGATCGAGGCAATCGAGCCTGTCAAATCAGATTTTTTTACCGCTCCGTAACCAATTACAACAACCTCTTCCAAACTAGCTGTACTCTCTAACAATGTTATGACAAGGTTTGTTTGATTCGCCACCTGCACTTCTTTGGTCTCGTACCCGATATAGGAAACACTTAAAATAGTATTCTTATCAGTTACGGTCAAGGAAAAGTTGCCGTCAAAATCGGACTGCGTTCCATTTGTCGTGCCCTTTTCTACAATGCTTGCTCCAACCAGGAAGTTACCGTCTTCACCCCTCACGGCGCCCTTAATTGTCAACTGTTGATTCAGATCAATGTTACTTTCTTTAAGAGAGATATTCTTAACTCTTTTTACAATAACAGTTTCATTTTCATCTAGCCATTGTT
>JASFYU010000033.1:0-16969 GCA_045046905.1 Flavobacteriaceae bacterium
TGTATCTTCACTTGTTCCAAAGTCACTTTTTTTATATGCTGAAATCAATATATGTGCTTAACTCATATCATTTCTGCTCTCTGGCCAACGTACTCATCTACTGTTTTAAAGTTTTAAAAAAAAGGAATACCTTCTAGATGCTGTGGGTGATTAACTTGCGATTGCTTTCATGATTGGTTGTTTTTGATTAAATAATTCTTAGTTACTTTTTAGCGATTCTAATTTCTGTATCATGCCCAGTATACAAGAATTAAAATACCGGTGTTTATTCTTTTTTCAATGCTGTCATTAGTTGGTCATAGGTCTCTATTTTAGTATAAAGTCTTCCCCCCAAATTAATGATTGATATTTTCATTGAATCGATTGGCGTATGCCCAAAGGATCTTTGGAGCTGTTCTTTCATTTTTGGTCTTTCGACGAGCTTATGAGAGGTAAACAGGTATTTGCCTTGTGATAAGGCACTTAGTAGACTGTCACAATTACCGCACTGTTCTGTTATATAAACTATAATATTTTTTTTAGGTTTTATTTTAATTAATTTATATTCTTTCTTGAGTGCCCGTTTCGACAAGCTATCATTGACCACAATGGTATGTGTATAGGAGGGGATTTTTCCCCGCACCATTACTACGGTTTTCATATGAACCTTTGAGGTGGCAGGAACCCTAATAAACCGAGGTCTAGCTCTACTTTGTCTAATATTGGTTCCTTTGATGGTCAGCATAACATCAAGATCCTGTTCATTTTCATTAATGGCATAGAAGGCAAGCCTATTCGGAATTTTTTCTACAACAATCTTCACGGGTATTTCCTGAGCTTTGGTACTGGTATTGCCAAAAAGTATAAGGATAAAAAGGAAGGTTCGTAACATATTTAATGGATATTACTAACCAATATATGAAATATTCGGGGATTGCATATATCTAAAATTCGTAAAGTATTTAAAATAACATTGTTGCTGTATAATTTTCACTCAATAATGTGTACGTTCACGACTTACTATGATTATTTTTGAAGGAGAATAGATGAACCTAAGGCATAAATGAGCAATAAAACAATAACAATTGGGGTCGATATAGGTGGGGCACATGTATTCAGTGCGGCTTTTGATACCATTGAACAAAAGATTATTACCGATAGTAGAAGTTATACAAAAATCAATAGCAAAGGCTCTGTAGCCGAAATAATGCAGGAATGGGGAGATGCCCTTAGAAAAACAATCTCCAAGATAGATGTTCGTCGGCTTAAAGGTATTGCCTTTGCCATACCCGGACCATTTGATTACAAAAAAGGCATAGCGAAATTCGAAAAAAACGATAAATATGAACGTCTGAAAAATGTTGATATCGGAAATGAAATTGCAAAGATGAACGGTATTCCAAAGGTTCCTATTCGTTTTATTAATGATGCCACGGCTTTTGCTATTGGTGTTTCGTCTTATGGCGAGGGCAAACCGTATAAAAAGGTAGTGGCATTGACCTTGGGTACCGGAATAGGCTCTGCCTTTATTGAAAATGGTACACCAGTTTTTAGTGGGCCTAATGTTCCTTGTTTGGGTTGTCTTTGGCATCTGCGCTATAGAGATGGTATGGTCGATGATTACTTTTCTACGCGCTGGCTCGTCAATGAATTCAAAAACAAAACCTCAAGAACGGTGAAGGGTGTGCATGAGATTGCAAATTTGGTCAATGAGGTTCCTGAAGCGAAGATCGTTTTTGATGAATTTGGCCTATATCTGGGAGAATTTTTGGCACCTTGGCTAAAACAATTTTCAGCAGATGTACTGATTTTGGGTGGGGGAATCACCAAATCTTTCAAATTATTTTCACCTATTTTGAAAAATACCCTTATAGAAAGTGGCGTTCAAGTAGATCTAAAGGTGTCAGGCCAAATGGAAGATGCTACGATTATGGCAAGTGCCAAATTATTCGAGGAATCTTTCTGGGATCGTATTAAGGGCGATCTTCCAGATAATTAACCGTATTGGATCAAGGGCATTGATTGCGAATGCGTTGGTCAAAAAGCCGAAGTCACAATGTTTTTAGATATTCAAGAAGTGCCTTCTTTTCAGTATCGGACAAGTTATCTCCGAAAGTGTGTCCTGCATTGCCATAGCCCCTTATTGTTGTATCATAGGTGTTTTTGTCGGCTTTAGAATTTTCCACGGTATAGTTCCAACCTATTTTATTTTGATTATAATCTGTATTTACATATGTTCTGCTCCAATATTTTGGCCTTTTTTGACTGTTGAGAATGTCTTCTAGGGTAGGTACTGAAGCATTATGAAAATATGGCGCCGTTGCCCATATTCCATCCAAAGGGGGTGCAATATAACCGCCCTCTGCTTTGATTTCCATAGGGTTGTCATCCGTTCCGAACCAGCCCGTATTGAACCAATCCATAAAATAATCATTTATTTCCGATGGCTCGGTATAGTGGTCTGAAAGCTCGGGGTCGGTACCGATTGTTTTAAGGGAAACCAAAAGATTAGGATATGATGCGTTTGTACCATAAGAACCGTGGCACTTAACACACTGCTTTTCAAATATTGATTTTCCTTCTGTAGCAAGAGTCGTATTGATAGTAAAGGGGTATGGTGGAGGCTCAATACTGTTGATGTACGCAAGTACATCTACCATGTTTTGGTCTACCTCCTCTGCTTTTGAGACATCAGAAAGTGTTAATAAACTAGAACCGATAAATGATTTGCAGAAATCTTTTCTACCAATAGCATGAAAGAACATGGCATTTTTCTTTTTTAAGAGCCACCATGCGGGTACATCGGTCGGAAAAACTTCGGTATCTACCTCGACATTAGGTGTGTCGATCCATTCTAGTGTAGTTTTATCTCTATGGGCAATAAGTACTTCTGTGATTTTATCGGCAGGGTTCACACCACGTGTCTTAGTTAAAGTGGCCGGTCCTATGGCTACAATACTTTTTCGGAACTGATCGTACGCCTTCCATTCATCGCTATTTTCTCCTCCATACAAGAAAGATATGGCAGAATTTAATAATGAGATGTTATCGGCTCTATTCACGGTGAAATCACTATCGTGACTTCCTAATCCTATAATAAATTCGTTATTTATTTCTGAAGCATGACATGCCATACAGTTTGGTCCAACAATCCTAACTCCATTCGGTGCAGTTACTGCGGTATAGTTCGAGGGAATAACGGCATTATCACCAGACCTATTAAGTACATTTGAATTGTCTTCGCCAAAACCTCGTAAAAAAGCCTCATAAGGAATGCCAGAACTCATATAAGCACCTGATATCAAATAGTCGTAGCCCTTGATGACATCTCCGCTGCGTTGCGTATTTGCAGGAATATTATCTACTTCAATAATGAGCGAAGGAGGGGAGTCGGGGTCCACTTCGGTATCAGGTACGAGCGGTTCTATACTGTTGTTGGAACAGGAATAGGTCGCTGCTAAAAGTACTAGTAGCAGCGAAAAAAGGTTGAATTTTTTCAAAGCAATTTATTTTGAACGTTAACAACATTAACATCGAATGAAAAATCAATGTCATTCATAAAACTACAATAATAGTAGCCAAACGGACTGCTTTAGTATATGTACCGTTTATTTAACCGATGAATGGTAGTATAGGTGGGGGGCTTTATTACAACTAGTAGGTTCATTACCGCGACACTTGCGTCGAAATATAAATGACTCGTTCTTTATTAATTCCTTTGGGCCTAGCTTGTTTACTATGAGAGGGTAATAGTACTGAGTTAGAAATAAGAAAATAGAGGGTTCTTGCGACTCTAGTACTCGGAGAATAATCATCAGTGAACAGTTGGCAGTGAACAGTGAAGTACGCAGGCTGCAAACTGAAGATAGGGTAATTAGGCTTGGTTCTTTATCAGATCTAGGTCTAGCTCATTAAAATTATTAGCGGCCTTGACCAAGAGGGTAGAACCAATGGTTTCGAATAAATTGGTTGTTTTGAGTACAAACTCGGCCTGTTTTTCGATTTGGTAATTGGGAATGCCTACTAGGGTGAGATCCGTAGTTGCCGATTGTTGTTCGATGATGGTATAAAAAGGGATTTGTTCTACGGCATTGTTGATGATTTTTATTTCTACATTCACCCGTAGATCTTCGACAAGTTTCGATATTTTCGAATGTATTAGATTCATATCTACATTGTTGTTATTGACAAATAGAACTCTGATAGCGGTATTGTTCCATTTAGGAGATGCAATGATAAATCGTGCAATATTCAGCATCATCTCGGCATTTTTACTATCCGTTTCTCGCCACCATAGATCAACCGTTCGATAGTTACCGAATTTCGCTTCCCTATCAAAATCGAGGTACAACAAATTGTAATCTAAATACAATAAGGTCTCGGTCATTTTTGCGTATTCACTTGAATTCTCTAGTCCCTTGGGCCACCCCATCATTATGGTGTTGGGTTCAACACCTGAAAACCCAAAGGTCGAGGCGATATTGGTTATACCATTGTATATCGTATCGACTTTTATTTGTCTTGCGAAGATTCCGAGTTCTATGAAGGTTTCGTCACGTACGGTCTGTTCCGTTTTTTTTAATGGAATAGTATTGTTCCTGTCAACAATCAGCTTGAAATTGGTAACCATACCCGTACGCCCAGAGACGGTTTTACACAATTCAAGTAAATACGATTGATGCTCACTTTTACCACTGAATAGAATGATGTTCGGATTCCAATTCGAATTTTTATCTACCTTTGCATCTATTCTTCTTAAGCCCTTGTTGACCACATTTTCCCAAACACTACGCCAAACATCGTTTGATTGTAGCTGTACTTCTTTTCTTTGCAGTCCAAAATATAGGCCACCAATAACGGCAAATGCTGCGAACATGGCAATCATATCCAATTTGAACATTACGCCAAAGCAAGCAATAAAACCAAGAAGACCTATCCACCGCTTAATCTTAAATGTTGGTTGAAAGTCGGGGTTCGCCCAACTTTCTAGGAAATAGGAAATATTGATAAACCCGTAGGCCGTTAAATAAAACATAGATACAACACGGGCGATAATATCGAGTTCTCCAATCAGGATACCGGCTTCTGCAATGACAAATACAAGAAATAGCGCATTTACAGGTTCATTATTCTCACCCTTACCTTTGCCGAATATTTTTGGGGTCACCTTATCGAGTGACATGGCTTGTAAAATTCTTGGGCCACCGAGAATACCGCCAAGGGCAGAGGATAGGGTAGCACCCCATATACCCGCTGCAACGGCCGGGGCGAACAGTGCTATTCGCATTAAAATATTGTAATCCGATTTTAATAGTTCTGGAGTAATGGTAGTGGCTAAAAAAATGGCGAGCCCTATATAGACTACAAGTCCGATACCAATAGCGGCCAAGGTACCGACCGGGATTGATCTTTTTGGGTCTTCAAGGTCTCCACTCATTGCGATGCCTGCCGTAAAGCCAGTAACGGCAGGAAAGAATATGGCAAAAACAACCTCCATAGACACAGCGCCTTCGCTTGCGAATAGTGAGATGGTTTCTGGGGCGAATTCGGTAGTTCCAAAAAAAATGGAAATCAGAGAAATAACAATAGCGGCCAGAATAAAAAATTGCGTTTTTAAAGCAAATGAGGTAGAGATTAAGGCCAGTGCGGTAAGTGCAATCAGAGCAATGGTGCCGGTTAGTCGAAAATCATCTACCCCCATACCAAGACCAAAGTACGCATTAAAACTTTCTGAAAAACCAATCAGATAAAGTGCAATGGAGAAAGCGGTGCCCACATACAGGGCAATACCAATCGACCCACCGATGGGGATACCCATGCTTCTTGACAATACATAATAAATACCGCCAGCCCCAATCTTTTTATCAGTAGCGACTGAAGACACACTTAAACCAGTGGTAACCGCAATAACATGAGCGATAACAATTATGATTATAGCTCCGAACAGACCCGCATTGCCCACGACCCAGCCCAAACGCATATACATGATTACTCCTAAAATGGTCAAGATTGAAGGTGTAAACACACCTGCAAATGATCCAAACTTCTTTTTTTTTATCATTAGGTACTGTAGTCGTTCGTGAATTTAATCCCATCAGTGGGTTTAATTCCTCGATACCTGCCTACCGCAGGCAGGCGATGTATCGAAAAGATTAAGATTTTTTCCTTCTCCACGCCTCGTTGGTCTGCCTTGCCGTCAGGCAGTCTTGTCCTGAGCTTATGGATTTGATTTCAAAGAAAACGAAATATACTAATTCTTTTTAATACTAATATATCTTAAAAAAGACTTTCTAAAGTCAAAGGCTGTTTTGAAACGGCTTAAGTATTTTTACAACCTGAGTTCGACCTAAGATTTAATCAAAAAGAGTTCCCCTAGTCTTTGACTCGGGGTTTCTGATTTACCCCTCCTTGGTAGAGCCTCCCTAATGGCAAAGGCAGGGTCGGAACTTCCTTTTTGCAGTTCAGGGTGAGGTAAAATACCAAATTTCGGTTCTTGGGCCTAAGGCCAAAATGAAACTGGGGTAATACCCCTATGGCTCTGCTTCGGGGATAGTCGGTTTCAAGAATTTTTTTATTTCTTCAGAAATCAAATTCGATTATATGCAAACTCGAAAATTAGGGTATAGTGATTATCAACTCTCGACCATCAGTCTAGGTACTTGGGCAATGGGTGGTGGAGAATGGAAAATGAGTTGGGGGCCTCAAGATGACAAGGCATCCATAGTGGCCGTTCATGCGGCTCTTGACCAAGGTATTAATTGGATTGACACGGCAGCCATTTATGGCCATGGCCGTTATGAGCAAGTTGTTGGTAAGGCCATCAAGGGCATCAGAGATTCTGTAATCTTAGCGACCAAGTGTGGTAGGGTATGGGAAGGAGATAGCTTGGAAATCGGAAAGTCTTTGAAGGCCCATAGTATACGCCGCGAGGTGGAGGCCAGTTTAAAACGACTTGATATCGAAGTAATAGATCTAGATCAACTTCATTGGCCCGAGCCCGATAATGAAATTGAAAAGGGGTGGGGCACTATCGCCGATCTTGTTCGGGAAGGAAAAATTCGCTACGGTGGGGTTTCTAACTTTAGTATAGAGCAATTGAAACGAGCGCAGGCTATTCATCCGATTACATCGCTACAGCCACCATATAGCATGTTACGTCGTGAGATAGAGGAAGATATCATTGGGTATTGCGAGGCAAATAAGATTGGGGTCATCGCCTACAGCCCTATGCAAGCTGGTTTGTTGACCGGGAAATTCAATAAGGAACGGGCGGCCAAGCTTCCGGAATCGGATTGGCGCAGCCGCCATCCTTTTTTTAATGAGCCCCAATTGGATATCAACCTGAAATTAGTGGAGAAGTTGAAGGTACTTGCCAGTCATAAGAATATCAGCTTACCACAACTTTTTTTGGCCTGGGTATTACGTCACAATGCAATAACTTCGGCCATTGTGGGTGCACGAAGTGCCCAACAGATTGAAGAGACCGCTAAGGCGAGTGATATCACCTTGACCCAAGATGAAATTGATTGTATCCAGGCGGTTTTAATCGGTGGGCAATAGCCCTATTGGGTTTAAGCTGGCTGTCGGCTAAGGTAGCTTACCTCCCAATAACTATCGGGAAAGCCTTGTTCAGATAGCCATCGGAATGTTAAAAAATGTTTCTATTAATGCTTCAAACCTGTGTTCGACCTAAGATTTGAAATGGAAAATTTGAAGGAATATCTGGATATTTCAGAAGTTTACATGATACGTTTGCCTTTTATCTGTATTTCCTTCGGATTTGATGATTTTTTTCCACTTCTCGCCAAATTTCATCAAATTAACCCGTTAGTCTTTCTAAAATTAAGCTTCGAATTGAATAAAAAAGGATCTAAACTGTAAACAAATCTTAGGTCGAACTCAGGTTTCAAGGTAGTTTACTGCGGTGCGGACAGTAATTGGGGTCCTATAATCCTCATGTAGCCTTATAAAATATCAAGTATTTTTTGGGCACTTTGACTGAGTCGGTCTTTGGTTTCTGCAGTAATATATTTTCTTTGGTCGATTTGTTGTGGCTGGTCCAAGGCGCAAAAATAACTATGGATACATCTTCTAGGTTTTTCAGTACGATTTGTTGTTCCCCCGTGCCAAACATGAGAGTTAAATACAAAAACGGATCCTGCGGGTGCTTCGATTAAAATCTCGTCGGGGTGGGGCAGGGCAGGGTCTTTCATACCCTCATTGGGCAACAGACCAATTTTATGCGTGCCGGGTACAATGCGGGTAGCTCCGTTTAGCGGGGTGAAGTCATCGAGCAGCCAAATGGTATTACACACTTTATAGTTTTCGCCAACAACCGTATTTTTCCAATCAACATGTAGGTCTTGAAGACCTTTACCCGGTTGTGCCGCCCTGTAATTTAAGGATGATAATTTGAAGGCGCTGCCAAGAACGGCCTCGATTGCCGCCAATACCCTTGGGTGATTATAAAACATATCAAAAATAGCCCCTTTGTTCACCAGATCAGCCAAACGATCTGCTCCTTGTTCCTTAGAATGGCGAATGAATTTCGAGTCGTACAGCTCAGACCCGGCATTTTCTCCCTCGGCCAGTAAGAGAGAGTCTATCTTTTTGTTTATAGCATATACCATGTTCTCGGTCAATAACGGATCAAGGAACATATATCCATCTTTATCCAGAGATTCTGTTTCTTCTTTTGTGAGCATACCTATTTATTTATAAAAAGCTGAAGTCCAATGTATACAATATTGGGGTCAAATGCCAAGAAAAAATTCTTGAAACCTAATATCCTAAATCATCGTCACAGGAGGATATGTCCGCGAGCTCCTTTTGATTTGTTTTTTCAAAAGGGCTGTTATTCTTCTATTAAATAAGCTTGTTACCCTGAAGTGAAGTCGGGCAGCGGATAAAGAAATAGCTGCTGTAGGCTATATGGAATATAATTTATCTTCGATTCTTATAGATGAAGTTGTAATTCAATGTGTAAATCGGGTTTAAATAATTGCGTCATCTCCTTGAACGCCCGTGCTAAGGCGAATAGCATCTTGAACGTCATAAACAAAAATTTTGCCATCGCCCACTTGATTTTCTGAGGCATTATCTTTAATAACATCAATACATTTATTCAAGTGAATATCGCTGACAACACAGATGATCATCACGCGACTATGTAAGATCATCGATTGTTCAGTTCCACGATAGCGCTCAGAATAACTTTTCTGCAGCCCTGACCCCTTGACGGGAATAACCGTAATACATGGAATGTCAGCTTCTTTTAAACCGCGCTGTACCGCTTTTAATTTTGAGGGTCGTATAATGGCTTCTACTTTTTTCATCTATATCATTTTAATCCCACCAGTGGGTTTAATTTCTCGATGTCTGCTTGCTTTGGACAGGCTTGCATCGTTCCGATAGCTATCGGAATGATTAATTTTTTCGTATTCTTAGCTCGTGAGTCGCCCTGCCGTCAGGCAGGCTTGTCTCGAGTGTATTGATTTTTTACGCTGTTATTCGTCCTCTTTATTCAAAGGTCGTATAGGCTTCAACACCAAAGGTCACGGCATCTATACCCGCTATTTCCTCCGATCGGGTTACACGAATACCGATGGTCTTTTTCATAAGCTTCATAATACAAAAAGTAAGGATAAATGAAAAAGAACCAATGGCCAGTACGCCGATGGCCTGAGTAAGCAATAAATCGGCCCCTCCACCAAAAAACAGACCGTCTTCGGCAGCGAATATGCCTACTGCCAAAGTGCCAAATAATCCGTTAACGCCATGAACGGAAATAGCTCCCACTGGGTCGTCTATCTTTATTTTATCGATATATATTACGGCAATATCGACCAATACCCCGGCAATCAAACCTATTATAATAGCAGAACCGGGTTCTATGATATTGCAACCCGCCGTAATAGCTACCAAGCCTGCCAATACACCGTTTATGGTCATGGTAATATCAATTTGGCCATATTTAAAATAGGTATAGAACATGGTAGACATTCCTCCCGCTGCCGAAGCCAAAAAGGTATTGGTAGCAACAACCCCAATCAATTCCCAGTTGCCAACCGCAGCCAGTGTTGATCCCGGGTTAAACCCAAACCATCCAAACCACAATACAAAACCACCAATAGCTGCTAAGGGTAAATTATGCCCTGGAATAGCTACGGGCTTTCCATTTTTATCATATTTACCTAAACGAGGACCTAAAACAATTGCTGCCGCTAGAGCTGCAAAACCGCCCATAGCGTGTACGGCAGTTGATCCTGCAAAATCGTTAAAACCCCTAAGGGCCAGCCATCCATTGGGGTTCCAAACCCAATTTGCCGCCAAGGGGTACATAAGACCACAAAAAATAACTACATAAAGCGTGTAGGCCCAAACTTTCATTCTTTCTGCAACGGCGCCTGAAACTATTGAGATGGCGGCAATCGCAAAGCCCAATTGAATAAACCAAAATAATTTATTGGAAACCGTTAATCCCAATCCTAGGTCACTGTCAGTAATTCCGATATCGAACGCAAACCAACCGTTAGAGGCCCCATAGGCAATACCAAATCCAATGGTATAAAAAGCCAGACCCCCAAAAGTAATATCAATGAATACTTTGGCTATAATACTCATCGTATTTTTAGCCCTTACAAAACCGGCTTCAAGCAGGGCGAAGCCTCCTTCCATAAAAAAAATAAGTGCGGCACATATTGATACCCATACGGTGTCGATAGCGGAAATAAGTTCTGTTTGTTCTAAGGCAACGACTGCGACTTCGTCCATATATAAATTAGTTTTGATTTATTAATTAAAAAAACACGAATACTATGTTGTGCTTTTTGATAAAAAAGAGTAGCAATATAGCGAATTTCAGTGTCCATTTTTCAGTTATGTTAAAAAGTAACATTATTATATGATTTTTATTTGAAATAGGGTAGAAAGTTTTAAGAGCAATCAGAAGATGAAATAGAGTTGTGTTTCAGGGTTTCAATTCAATATTTCTTTTTTATAACGAACTCATCGAGCTACGAATTTATCACAGTTGACAAATGCGGAACAAACTTGGGGGTTTGCCAAACTTTTGGACTAAACCTCGCCCATTAAAAAGTACTGTAGGTTACATTAGAGCACGGGGAATAGGGGGTTAGTGTGTTTTTTCAATAACACCAATGGTTTTGAATTGATTTTTGGCAAGGTGTTGAAAGAAATCATTTTGCCCACCTTTTCAGGCTATTGTGCGAAATTCGGAAAGTTGATGACATTTGATTGTGAACTACCTGAATGAAACAAGGGGGATTAAATGTCGTGAATATAAAAGTTAACTGTCAAAAAAGACTAGGGTATTAACTAAAGGGGATGCATAAAAAGTAGTTTTAGTCACCTTAGCAAGTCCGTGCACTCGAACGGAGCCTGCCCAATCAGCAGGCTCCGATTTGCTCGTAAAAACGCTTAGATTATACTTTTTAGACAGCCCCTTTTCTTTTGAGAGCGGTGACCTTGGCAATAACCGAACATCATCGAAGATCAAACTTCATTGCTTTTGATTTGGTTTTTTTGTGCAGTACTTCTTCCGGAAAGGGGAAAATGATGGTTGAATTTTTTTCTGCGGCAATATTCGACAGGGTTTGATACAAACGTAGTTTAATGGCAGACGGCGATTGATCGATTAATTTACCGGCCTCCAACAATTTACCGGCAGCCTGTTCTTCGGCCAATGCCAAAATTACACGGGCTCTTCTCGAGCGTTCGGCCTCTGCTTGACTCGCCATCATTCGCCTCATATTCTCGGGTAGCTGAATGTCTTTAATCTTTACATCATTGATCACAATACCCCATTCTCTGGTTTCTTGTTCCACAATACGCTTGATATTTTTACCCATTTCTTCGCGTTTAGATAAAATAGTATCTAACTCTACTTTGCCACAAACATCGCGCAAGGCGGCCTGTGCCAATTGGGTAATGGCAAAACTGAATTCCTCTACTTCTAAAACGGCCTTTTCTGGGTCGGCAATCTTAAAGAAGACCACGCCATCAATACTACATGGCACATTGTCTTCGGTCATTACTTCTTGAGATACAACATTGATGGTTATTACACGAATGTCTACCACCTGAATCGTCTCTACAATCGGAATAATCCATCGAAACCCGGGGTTCAATGTTTTGATGTATTTTCCAAACCTGAATTTAAGAGCTCTTTTATATTCATAGATGATTCTAATTCCTGAGAGAAGAAAAAGTCCAATTATTAGACTAAAAATCAAAATAGGTTGCATAATAAAATGTGTTTATGTTTAACGGAATGGTCATTGATTAAAAGGTACCCATTGAGCTAGGTTTTTACACTTACTCAAGATTGAACCTTCGAGATCATCAAACCTCATATGTATCTGAAATAGATCTATTTGGGGCTTGTATAAGATACAAAAAAAACCACAAACTACATACGTTTTTTTAGGATATTTCAAAATATCAGCGACTATAGTAGCCCTAAAATTCATTAAAAGATATTATGCGGTTAATGCCAATTAGTTTCATAATGAGGTAGCCCTTTAAAAGGAATGATGGTGGTAGGGGCGTACGGAAGTAGTGGCTGCGGAATGCAAAAATAAGAGAGGTTGAGTGAGTTCTATAAAAGGATCCGATTATGTGTTGACATGCAACCGATATTAAAAATAAAAAATTGTGCAATTTAAATGCAATACGACTTAAGATACCAAAATCATAGCAGATAATTTCATTCCAAGTGCCTAGTGCTTGATTCTAAGAGCTATACCTATTCACCTAAGGCTAATTTTGGCTCAAAAGAATTCTATTTTCCGTACTTCTGGGGCTATTTTCGATGCAATAGCCATGCTATTAGCTCTCAAATGAGTCCTGTACAAAAATTAATAGTCGTTATTATCTCAAAAACACTCGGCAGACAGTCCTATAAAATTCAACAGTACCGATACTGTATTAATACGATGAATAATTCAACATAATTTAATGTATTCCCGCGTAATTAATACCAGTTAATTTGTGCATGTTCGTATCAAACGTTGATAAGTCGTCAGGGTTAAATTTTGAAATATCTTCATAACCACAGGCCCTAGCAACTACCTTGATAAGGTCATTGGTCGCATTAAAATAGTTGTACAATTGTTCGGCGGAAGATTGAACGATTAGGCGGTTTCGCAATGATTCTTTTTGTGTAGCAATACCCACGGGGCAATTGTTGGTGCCACAGGCACGCATGCCTAGGCAGCCAATGGCTTGTAAAGCCGAATTGGAAACTGCAATAGCGTCAGCACCCAACATCATAGCTTTTGCAAAATCTTCAGCTACGCGTAGTCCCCCTGTTATGATTAGGGTAACTCTCTCAGCCTTTACCTTATCCAAATATTTTCTTGCCCTTGCCAGAGCAGGAATGGTCGGTACATTGATATGATCTCTTAAAATAGTTGGGGCAGAACCCGTTCCGCCACCACGACCATCTAAAATAATATAGTCAATGCCAACATCGAGCGCAAATTGAATATCGGCTTCGATATGACTTGCTGCTATTTTAAACCCAATGGGAATACCACCAGTGCGCTCCCTGACCTTCTTGGCGAAATTCTTGAAATCTTGTAGGCTGTGAAAATTTGGGTTTGCTGCGGGTGAAATTGCCGTTTCACCTTCTTTAAGTCCACGTACTTTTGCAATTTCTGCACTTACCTTACTGCCGGGTAAATGTCCGCCAGTTCCTGTTTTCGCACCTTGACCTCCCTTAAAATGAAAAGCCTGTACTTTATCTAATTTATCCCATGAAAAACCGAACTGGGCCGAAGCCAGTTCATAAAAATACTTAGAGTTACTTTCTTGTTCCTCGGGTAACATACCACCTTCACCGGAGCAAATTCCGGTACCCGCCATTTGAGCACCTTTAGAAAGAGCTATCTTGGCCTCTCGCGACAAAGCACCAAAGCTCATATCGCTTACAAACAATGGAATATCTAATGTCAGCGGTTTTTGCGATTTTGGACCTATGACTACTTTTGTTGAAACAGCTTCGTGGTCAAGCAAAGGGCGTGTAGCTAACTGAGCCGGCAGAAATTGTATATCATTCCATTTTGGTAGTGTATTCCTATCAACCCCCATTGAGGCTGAAAAACCATGATGGCCTATGTTTTTTAATCCATTTACAGCAAGTTCTTTAATATATCCTGTATAAGGTTCTGTGTCTTCAGGATGTGTATCGGCATATGTACCCAAGTATTCGTCTCGCTTAAAAGGTTGCGGATGGTCTTTTTCGAAGATAATGATTTCGTTTTCATCGACCATTAAAGAATCGCCCTCAATATACTCTTTGAATTTGTGAAGAACTTCTTTGTTGTTGTATTCTGAAACTCCCGTGTCAACCCTATAGTCCCAACCATGAACGCCACAAATAAGATTATGGCCATCAATATGCCCATCAGACATTAATGCGCCACGGTGTAGGCATCTTCCATAGAGTACAGAAATCTGTTGTTCATATTTCACAATGACCAAATCGGTGTTTTTTACCAAAGCGTATGCAGGCTTTTTTTCTTTAAGGTTTGATATATTGGCGATTTCGATTAGTTTTTTTGACATGAACGGTGGTTTGTTTTTGTATTTGTTAAAATATTATAATGGCGATTTCTGAGTCGTACGCTTGTTCTGCCCCTTACCTTGCGTAGCGTAAAAGTAAGCGTTCAAAAAAGAAAACCATCACCAGAATAGGAATCAGCATCTAAAGCATAACGCATTAGCCATAAGCTTTTTGTTTTTAGTCTCTCATTGAGGATTTAACCTGCCTTTGCCGCAGGCAGGCCTGCCCCGAGCTAGTTTACTCAATTTTTGTTTGTATTGATTCAATAAGGACGCCATTGTTAAGTTCTCCGCTTAATGGCAAAGAAAAATGCAAGTAACTGATACCATTTTTTGTTTTATTTTTTAAAGATAATTGATGATTAAGCTTTTTATCATCAATAAATAGGTTGCAGTAACCCGTCTCCTGATTATTGGCATTGTTCCATTCTAATTTTATAGTATACCAAACATCATGTTTTAATAAATCTTCTTTAATTGTAAAATTGAACATTGCATATTTATTCGCAATAGTGTCGATTGGGTTAAACCATCTATCTTGTAAACTAATGAGCACTCCTTGAAAGCCTTTGTTTACTTTAAGCCGTATTTTAACCTCTCCTTTTTGCCCTGCTGGGAAATTGAATAAAGCACCACTATTTTGAGATATGAGTGTCGTGTCTCTTTCTGCTTTCAAATGCATAACACTATTCAAGGGTTTGTCAGGATGTGTGATTAAATGAGCCCCAGCTTGTCGGTTATATGCACAGTGGCCTTTAATCCCTTTTATATATTTATGATGTGACCAGTTAGCAAGACCATTTGAAAAATCATCAAAGCTCTCTTTTTCGTAAAGCCAATTTAAGTCTAATACTACTAATTTTCGAAATTTAGGATGCTGTCCTAATGAGATTAGGACTTTGTTTTTATCTAATTCTACAAATTCACTTTGTTGCACACTTCTATCACTACTACCCATTTCCCCATATCGTATTGCCATTAAACTATCATTTCGTAAGGGGTTAAGATATATTTCTCTAAAGCCTTTCCATGTTTTTCCATCATCATCAGAAATTGCTGCATGCAAAGCATCTCTATTCGTAAATACGTCTTCCCAATAGCCACCATCATGTTCGACTTCAGGTAATGGAGTGGTGTTATTCCAAATCAATAAAAGACTTCCGCTCTTTAGTTTTTGAATGGTTGGCATAGTGATGGTGCCATAGAATCTTGAGGGCACTGGAGTTGACCAAGTTTCTCCTGCATCTTCGGAAAAGGATTCGTATAAGTAATCTTGAGCATTACGTATGAGCATCCAAAGACGGCCATTTTTAAGTTCTACCACAGAAGGTTCAACCGCGCCATGGTTCCATCTTTTGCCTTTGTGAAATCCTAGGGCGCTATGTGAAGGCGTATCAACCTGGTTTGATTTATTCCAAGTTATACCAGAATCATCTGAATAATATGTGCCACAACCATTGCGGTGCTTTGTATGAAAAGCAGCAATTGCTCTACTTCCGTTCTTAATGAACACAATGGGTTTAATCATTATAGCTCCATTGGTGTCAATTAATATTTTAGTCCATTTTCCGTCGATTCCACCTTCAGAACGCAAGGAGTAAACGGCGTCATTAGCACCGGAGAATACGCGAATATATTCTCCGCTTAAAGGGTCTTTTTTCCCATAATGCTTACCATCTGAAACAGATACAGAGTTCCAGTTTTTTCCGTTATCCTTGCTTGAGATATACCTATTAGGGCCATAGTGCCTTATTTCGCCATCATCGAGTAAAACAAGCCCTGTATATGCGTTTTGTGGTGGTGTGCCTACAACAGATGGAAATTTGCTATCTATGCTTGTGCCATTATGTATACAAGATGCGAGTAATAATTGCGTTATTATGATTATGTAAGTTGTGTTTTTCATATTGATGTTAACGCCCTAGTTAGGTGTAGTTCGATACTTTTACCGTTGTCGAACTTTTTTAAAATTTTTGCAATTTCCTGTGGACTAAATGTACTCTTTCTCATAGTACTGTTTAAAATTAAGATTATTCTAATTTTAAACAGTTCGGTTTTTGGGGGAGCTAACAGTTTAAGTAAAAAGAAAATAATAATTATCTTTTGAGAACTGTACTAAGGTTTTTCATTAGACATAATACTATAACACCTTATTTTCTCAAGATTACTTTTTCGATTTCATAATTATCAATGCTGTTTTGAAGGTGTTTAGAGTTCTTTAGTAAAACCGTCTTCTTTAAGGAAGTGAAAATTTTGTTTGCACGTTTAAGCATTTTTATTCCAGGAAACATAATGTCTTTTTTTGCCGCAAATAAAGTGATAGGAGTTCGTATTAATTGAGCCTCTTCTTTTTTTATTACAGGAACAGATGTAAAATCTATATTAAAATGTAAAAATACTTTTG
>JASFYU010000034.1:0-14876 GCA_045046905.1 Flavobacteriaceae bacterium
ACCATGATTTTGGACTATTTTTAGGATTCGTTTCCACTCGTCAACATCGGTAGGTGGATAACCGGTCAAGGGAAATATGGCACATTCCAAGGTGCCGCGGAGAAAAACAGGCCTACCGTTGACGGCAAAGCGTTTACCCTCTGCCTTAAACTCCCGCATACCAAAGGTCACCTGTTCCTTATAAATACCTGAAGGGGATTTTAAACTAAGTTCCATGGCATATAAATTGGGATTGAACTCGTCCCAAAGCAATGGGGATTTCCCCATTGGATAGTCGATTTCGAACTGCCCGTTCGAATCCACTTCGATTTCCCGGACCACTTGTTCATGTGCTTGCTTATTTTCGCCCAAGCCTACTGCTTTAATCACAAGTTGGCATTTTTGTGCCTTGCCTGAAAAATTCTTGACCTGTGCAATAACCGTTACCTTTTTGTTTGCAACATCTGGGTAAAGTTTAACATTTTCAATGATAACCGGGGCGGTGGCATTCAATTTAATTTCTCCCACTATCCCGTTCCAATTGCTTTGCGTGTGGTCCGAAATACTGTGCGAGTTCTCTCCCGGATGAACGTCCTTTACGCGATTATCGACCCGTATTGAAATGATGTTCTTTCCCGGCTTTAGGTAATCGGTCAAATCATAAATATGGGCAGTTCCCAAGCTATTTTGCATGCCTAAGTGCCGGTCATCGACCCAGACCTGCGTCTCCCAATGGGGGCGCTCAAGTGTTAGTTCTATGTGCTTTCCATCCCAGACAGAAGGAATTTCAACTTCTTTTTGATACCATGCGGCACCTATGTAGTGTTTTTCGGGTTGTAACCAATACGGGATTTTTACGTTGCCCGGTTTTCTGTATTTGGCATATTTTTCATCATAAAACCAAGTGCTGTCTACAATTTTTCCAGTCCATTTGCTGTTTACCGTGATTTCGTTACCCTTGCCGTTTTCTGCCATGGAGCCAGGCCATTCAATGGTTTCGGAAAGATTTTTTGAATACCATTTTTCTGAAACACCCCTGTCATGGGAATCGATCTTGAATTGCCATGTGCCGGAGAGGTCTATTTGTTCGGTTTCATGCTGTCCATAGGAGTACATGCAAAAAAGCAAGGTAATAATCGCAAGATTCAAAAACTTCTTGTAGTGTATGTCTGTTTTCATTTGTAAATTGTTTGTATTAATACATATTTATTTGACTTTTGGCTTTAGCCCTTTGTCTAATACTTTATATTCTTTGGCTAATTGCATCTCTATTTCTTCCAAACTCTTTCCCTTGGTCTCGGGTAATTTCTTTTTTATAAAAATAAATCCCAACAGGCAGATAAGGCTATAGGCCCAAAAAGTGCCGTAGGAGCCCAAAGCATCGTTCATGATAGGAAAGGTAAATACAAGGACAAAAGAGGCAATCCATAACGAAAAGGTGGCGATGGACATGGCCACTCCTCTTAACTTGTTAGGGAATATCTCCGATAGTACCACCCAGGTTATAGGGGCCAGGGACATGGCATAAATGGCTATAGCGGTAATTACCAGAACCAAAATAGGCCATCCGCTAAATTCAAAGTAGTAGGCACCCCCCAAAATGGCGTATACAACGGCCAGCCCCATGGCACCGAACAACATGAGTTTTCGGCGTCCCCAACTATCTACCGTCCGCATAGCAACGAAAGTGAAAATGAGGTTTACACTACCCGTAATGACAATGTTGAACAACATATCGCCTACACTATAACCTGCAGATGTAAATATCTCTTCGGCATAATTGAATATAATATTGATACCGCACCATTGCTGGAACACCGCGAGCACAATACCTATAATCAAAATTGGAAGTGTCTTTGGGCTACTTAGTTCGGAAATAGAAATCTTTTTGTCACCATCATTCTGTAAAGTCAGTTTCATATTATCCAATTCCTTTCTAGCATAGTCTACTCCTCCGATTTTCTCCAGAACCCTTGTCGCTTCTAAATTCTTATTGATTTTTGCCAGAAATCTTGGGCTTTTTGGCACCAAGAACATAAGTATGAAGAACAATCCGGCTGGAACAAGTTCGGCCAAGAACATCCATCGCCATCCCGTCCGCCCGTTCCAAGAGGCCAAGATCTCGGCAGAACCCGCGTTGGCCGCAATGGGTTCTGCAATGCCCCAATTGGCTATCTGGGCGGCTAAAATACCAATCACAATGGTAAGTTGGTTGATGGCGACAAACTGCCCGCGGTACTTGGCAGGAGCAATCTCTGCGATATACATGGGGGACAAAGTCGAGGCCAGGCCGATACCCACACCCCCTATTAAGCGATACACAATAAATGGGGTAAACTGCTCGGCATTGCCAGTTCCAAATGCGGACAATATGAAAAGTGCAGCTGCGATGATCAAAGGTGTTTTCCTTCCTAGGCGATCAGCAAGGGCTCCCGATAGTACGGCCCCCAAGACACAGCCGACCAAAGCACTGCTCATGGCCCATCCCTGCAATGTTGAATTGTCAGTGATTCCGAAGAAAAGTTCGTAAAAGGGTTTGGCCCCACCGATGACGACCCAATCGTAGCCGAACAAAAAGCCGCCCATGGCAGACACGAGGGCAAGAAAAAGAACATATTTGATATTAAATTTTGAATCGCTCATTTAAATTTTAGGCTAAAATTTGTTCATTGTCTTATATAGATTTAAAAACACGTTTGCCCTATACTAGATGGTTAATATTCCAAATTTTCAAGTACCTAGCTGGTTTTCATCTCCATTGATCAATATTGATCAATAATGTATAATTTAAAACTAGAAAATTAGAGATATGCTGAGAGAAAAACAATAGACTAAAATCTCTTTATATGCACAATTTAACTTTTAAGAATGTTTGCATACCAAAGCACGATTCAAAACTTGCCATGTAATACATCAATTAAAAAATAGGATTTCCATAAAGGTATATCCATTATATAGTCAGAACACGATTAGTTTATGGTCAGGAGTATATATTCCATGTTTATGGATTTTCAATTATTATATGGGAAAGGTAAATTAAAACTACGCCTGTACAATAGATAACTAAAAAAGATAAAGTTATGTTTTTTTATTATCCTGCCGTCACTACTTTTTCTTAGACTTTAGAAAATCACGTTGCCAGGGCAACTTTAATATTTTAGAAATGGATATATAATTTCCAAAACACGCTGTATTTACAATTGCGTAATTGAACATGCCGATTAATTACATTCTATGAATATTATAAATAATTATAAGGAATATGATAATTCAGAACACGAATAATACGTATTGAATGTTATATCATTTTAAGAAGTGGCAATAAGAAAATGGTTTGATCTTGATTTAAATATAAGACTTTACTCATATTTTAGAAAAAAGCATGGTATAAATGCCGATGACGCCCCCATCTAAAACCAAAAAGTCCATCTTATGATAAGATTGTCTATTGAGTAATCTGCAAACATAAATTAGTTTTGCATCACAACTAAACAAATAAAGCATTTTATCCATATATAAATATTTTATTATGTGCTTCTGCGGGACATCAAAATTATTAACTACTAAAAAAAATATACGTATGAAAAAAGTATTGACAAAACCAAAAGGCATGTTTTATCTTTTCTTCGCTTTCTTTCTCATGGGCATTACTGCCTCTGCGCAGACAACGATTTCTGGAACCGTTAGGGATGGTACTACCAATACCCCGTTGCCCGGCGTAAATGTAATTGCAGGAACTTCAGGGGTAATCACCGACTTTGATGGGAACTATGAATTCCAGGTTCCAGAAGAAACAAGCGTTTTGACATTCTCATCCTTGGGCTTTGCCGCGCAAGAAATTAATATCAACGGTCGCAGCATTATAAATGTTATCATGGAGCCACAATCCGAAGCATTGGACGAAGTAGTGATCATAGGTTATGGTACCGTTAAGAAAAGTGATCTTACCGGATCGGTCTCGTCTATTGATGGGGATTCTTTTAAGGAACTTCCTATTACCTCGGTCGATCAGGCCATTCAGGGCAGAGCACCGGGCGTACAGGTTACTCAATCCTCAGCCGCACCTGGCGGTGGTGTATCCGTGCGTATTCGAGGATCGAACTCCATAAATAGTGGTAGCGAGCCGCTTTATGTAATCGATGGTTTTCCCATTTATCCCGACAACGCAGCCTACAGTGCGGGTGGTAATAGACGGGCATCCAACATACTTGCTTCCATAAATCCTAACGATATTCAATCTATTGAGGTGTTGAAAGATGCTTCCGCTACCTCCATCTATGGCTCCAGGGGATCCAACGGTGTTGTGTTGATAACAACGAAAAGGGGAAAGGCGGGGAAAGCCAAAATTAGCTATGATGGATCGTATTCCACGCAAACCATAACCAATTCAATAGAGGTATTGAACGGTTCGGGATTCGCGACCTACCTGAATACCATTGAAACGAGCCAAGGCGGTGCACCTATCTATTCACAAGCGGAAATTACCGCAATAGGTGAAGGAACCAACTGGATGGACGAAGTTACCCGTGTCGGGGCTATCCAAAACCACCAACTTACATTTTCAGGCGGTAATGAGGATACACGCTATGCACTTACAGGAAATTATCATAAAAACGAAGGTATTATTAAAAAAACTGATTTTCAGAGATTTGGCATACGTTTGAACTTGGACAACAATGCCCTAAACGACATTCTGAAAATTAGCTCAAGTTGGGCCATTAACCGCACAGTTTCCAATAATGCCCCAACCGACCGAGGAGGGCCAGGTGGTATTATCATCACTGCATTAGGACTGGACCCTTCCGTTCCTGTGCGCAATGAAAATGGAACATTTGCCCTAGCATCATATGATGGGCGTTTTTCGATCAATCCTTTACAAGAACTGGAGTTTGTCACAGATCAAGATATTACCACCCGTGTTTTGGGAAATACAGGGTTTACCTTTGATATTGTAGATGGCCTAAAGGTTAAGACCAGTATCGGCGCAGATATCTTGAATATAAACCGCACCAGTTTCTTCCCATCTGTTAACACCAGAGAAGGTAGGGACAATGCCGGTCAACTGACTTTGGCGAATAGAAGTTCTGCTAACTTTCTAAACGAGAACATCCTTACCTACACAAAACAGATCAACGAAAAGCATTTTATAGATGCCGTTGTAGGCTATACCTATCAAAAGGAAGTCAATAAATTCACAAGTGGTACCACTAGGGGCATTACGGCCGCATCGGTTGATCAGGCTACGCTGCAAGGAGGGCCTGACATTCTTACTCCTTTCTCGAATAGAAGGGAATGGTTGTTAGAATCCGTACTGGGCAGAATCAATTACAACTATGCCAGTCGGTATCTTGCTACCGTAACTTTTAGGAGAGATGGATCTTCCCGTTTTGGAAAAGAGAACAAGTGGGCCAATTTCCCTTCAGTAGCCTTGGGATGGAATATTGCAAACGAGGGATTTTTTGAGAATTCAAAATTGTCCGAAACTATTAATAGCCTCAAGATACGGGGAAGTTGGGGGTTAACAGGTAACTCGGAGATTCCGGTATATAATTCCTTGGCCAACCTTAGCGAATTTAACTACGTGATCAATGGCGCTTTGGTATTGGGTCTTGCAGATGCAAGATTGAGTAATCCCGACCTTAAATGGGAATCTACAACGATGACCAATATAGGTCTTGATGCCTCTTTCTTTAACGATCGGCTCAATTTAACTTTGGATTATTTCTATAATCAGACCGAAGACCTGCTACTTCGTGTATCCATACCCAGTAGTCTTGGCTTCGATGAGATCCTAAAAAATTCCGGGTCATTGGAAAACAAGGGGTTCGAGGTAGGACTGGACGGTTTCGTCATCAACAATGAAGATTTTAAATGGAACGTTTCTGGAAACATCTCCATTTTACGCAACAAACTCCTCGATTTAGGTGATAGTACACCATTTTTCTCAAATTCCACCAGTGGTCATTTAGGTGTTGATGGCAGTTGGGTAGAGGCGGGCAATCCCATCGGCGTTTGGAAGGGATTTGATTATATCGGTATTTTTCAATCCGAAGACGAAATCGCAAATAATCCTTCAAGGTCCGGCGACAATCCTGGCTATCCCCAATATCGGGATGTAAATGGCGATGGCGACATTACACCCGACGACCATGTCATTATTGGCGACCCTAATCCTGATTTTACCTGGGGCCTGAATTCGACCCTGAATTTCAAAAATTTCGATATGGGTATATTCTTCAGGGGATCACAAGGTTTCGATGTAAGAAACCTACAGGCATCGGAGTTGGGTGATGGAGTGCAGAAAATAAATCAGATCAGCACGATATTGATCGATTCATGGACACCCACCAACACAGATGCCACAAGACCTATAATCGATGGCAATAGGGACTTTGCTAATTCCTACAGGGATTCAGATTTCTTCATCGAAGATGGATCTTTTATACGATTACAGAACATATCGCTGGGATATACCATTCCCGATTTCCATAAATTTGTCAGCAAGGCCAGAATTTATGTAAGTGGACAAAATTTATTCACGATAACCGACTATAGTGGTTTTGATCCCGAAGTGAACAACCAGGGACAGAGTAATTTGAACAGGGGGGACGACTATGATGCTTATCCACGTTCAAGAACGATAACCTTAGGAGTTAATCTAGAATTTTAGTAAATAAAACAAAAAAAATTATATACTATGAAGACTTTTACAAAATGCTGGTATTTCAGACTGCTATGGGTTTTAGCCTTTGCAATACCTTTAGTTGGATGTTCTGATTTGGAAGAAAATCCTGATTTCACCACACAAGATAATTTCTTCGGTACGGCCGAACAACTGGAACTTGGAGTTAATGGGGTTTATGATGGCATTGGAACCGGGGGTGAGTGGTTCAACCATTATTACAATCGTTATGTATTTGAATGTCTGGTCGGTTATCAGGTTGGTTGGGAAAAAGGGCCTTTGGATTTTCAAAATGGGAATGTAAATTCAGGTGACGCTTACATTGCTGCTTATTGGAAAATATCCTATGAAAATATAAATAGGGCAAATTCCATAATCCAAAAGGCAGATCAACTCAAGGAGGAAGGTGCGCCTAATACGGCCTTGGTAGACCGGGTAAAGGCGGAGGCTCTATTTTTAAGAGCGTTTTACTATTATAATCTAGTACGCTATTTTGACGATATTCCCGTAACCACACAAAAAACAGAGAACGATAAGGACTTTCCATCCAACGAAAATGGCAAGCGGTTGGCATTGGACCTAATTGAATCGGATCTTAGTATGGCAGCTGCCATTTTACCAGAGATCTATGAATCAGCAAATACTGGCAGGGCTACCAAATGGGCAGCAATGGCACTTCTGGTAAAAGCATACCTGCAAGATGAAAAATGGAATGAGGCCCGTACAACGGCGGAAACCATCATCAACGAAAGTGGGATGACCTTGTTCGAGGATTTCGCAAATAACTTTGCCGTGGAAACCGAAAATTCCGGCGCAAGGATTTTCGAGGCTCAAATTTCGGCTTCTGCAAACTCTGATGAAGGTTTAAACTATCATCAGCACTTTATACCAGCTGACCTGCCCAACGATCTTGGTGGTGTGGGCTGGCATTGGCTCAATGGCACCCAGGCATTTCGTGAAAAATATGACCCCAACGACAAGAGAATTCCGGGCACTTTCATTAGCGAATATCCAACTACACGGGTTGGTCCAAATTCCAGTGGGGAAAGGCCGATTGTAAAATGGAGTGCAGATGCCTCATACAACTTGAGCCGTTTTGGTGGATTGGTCGCCGCGGATGCAGATCCTGATAACCCTGACGAACTTATTTTTGCCAATGCATGGTCAGCAAAATATACACAGGTGGGTCTATCCAACGCAAATAATTCTGAAAAGAATATCGTATATCTTAGGTTAGCAGATGTTTTATTAGGTCACTCAGAGGCAGCCAACGAGAGTGGTACGGGCGACTCATATCTTGGCATCAATTTAGTGCGTGAACGAGCAGGACTGGGGCTCCTTTCAGGTCTTAGCCAAGATGCGCTACGGGATGCCATAGTAAACGAACGCGTGTTGGAGTTTGCCCTGGAATGTGAAATCTACCCCGAACTAAAACGAAAAAGCACATTTGGTGGTTCCCCAGATTACTTAGGGGATTATATCCAAGATTTTATCGACACCTATAACGTGGATAGGACACTTTCAGCCAAAGATTATGTATTGCCTATACCTTTGAATGAAGTTCTAGGGAATCCCAATGTTACGCAGAATCCATTGTATTGAAATTAGAATAGTTGTTTGAGTTAGTTTTAATTTTTAAAAGACCTGCCTTAATTATAGCAGGTCTTTTGATAATGACCCATTTTTTGTTCGCTATTAAAACTATCTTGCAGAAATAGAGAATTCCGATGATGTACCGTTCCATTTCCATTTTCTTTTTAATAGTTGGGTTATTTCATTTTCTAGGGTGCTCAGAGAAGTATGATAAATCCCGTAAAAACTTAAAAAAAGACACTGTTTTGTTCAAACTACTGCCTTCAAGCAGCACAAAAATCACCTTTAATAATCATATTGAGGAAAATAGCACCTTCAATATGGTGGACTACTTTTATGTATACAATGGCGGAGGTGTTGCCATTGGCGATATTAATAATGACGGTTTGCCGGATATCTATTTTACAGGTAATATGGTCAGCGATCGGTTGTACCTCAATAAAGGCAATATGAAATTTGAGGATGTTTCCCTTACTGCTGGTATAGATATCCCCGGATGGTCCACAGGGGTTACCATGGTCGACATTAACCACGATGGACTGTTGGATATATACGTGTGTCGTTCAGGTAATTATCCTGCCGAGAAACGTAAAAATCTTCTATATGTCAATAATGGAGACCTCACCTTTACCGAACAGGCCGAAACCTTTGGGATAGCCAGTTCAAGTTACTCGACACAGGCCGCTTTTTTAGATTATGACAATGATGGGGACTTGGATATGTACTTGCTGAACCATACCAACGAGGTGAAGGATCCGAACAACGTAGTCCCTTTGATAGCAGACGGTAGCGGTCTCGCCAATGATCGCCTCTACCGAAATGATGGAAACAATGCACATGGGCCCATATTTACGGATGTTACCCTAGAGGCCGGTATTCTATATGACGGATTTGGTTTAGGAGTTGGGGTTGCGGACATCAACAACGACGGTTGGGAAGATATCTTTGTAACCAACGATTTCCTTGCCAATGATTACCTCTACATCAACAATCAGGATGGAACGTTCAAAGAAATGTCTAAAGTTTATCTCGACCATGTAAGCCATTTTAGCATGGGGAACGACTTGGCGGATTTCAACAATGATGGACTAACGGACCTTATTACGGTGGATATGCTCCCCTGGGACAACTACCATAAAAAAAAGATGGCTGGACCTTTAAATTACGATCTTTTTATGCATACACTTCAACAAGGCTATATGCCACAATATATGCGTAATACCTTACAACTCAATAATGGAAGTTCTATTAATGGTAATCTATCTTTTTCCGAAATTGGCCAATTGTCCGGTGTTGATGCTACGGACTGGAGTTGGGGACCGCTTTTCGCCGATTTTGATAATGACGGATGGAAAGATCTTTTTGTGACCAATGGATATTTAAGGGATATCACCGACTTGGACTTTATAAATTATACCGGTTCTTTATCAAGCACTATCTCCAATGATAGCTTGGACAAAACCCTTAAACAAAAGGCGAAGGAAATGCCATCGATAAAATTGCCGAATTATATTTTCAGGAATTCGGGCAATTTGGGTTTTGAAAATGTCACGGAAAAATGGGGATTAAATCACCCCTCCCTTTCAAACGGAGCAGCATTTGCAGATTTGGATAACGATGGAGATCTTGATCTTGTAACGAACAATATAAATATGGAGGCTTTTGTCTACGAAAATCTTTCTAGCACTCTCTTACAGCGTAATTTTTCGGAAATTCGCCTGATAGGTGATAGTCTCAATCCAAATGCTTTGGGGGCAAAAATCACCTTGTTCCAAAAGGACAGTAAACAGATGGCCCAACTGAACGTTACGCGGGGCTACCAATCTTCCATAGACCATAGAGTACATTTTGGTTTGGGAAGCAATAGCAAGATTGATAGTCTTTTAATTAGGTGGCCAGACGGAAAGATTGGCATCCAATATAATCCAGAGTCAAACAAACTTTTGACCATACGAAAAAATCAAACCCCTCCACTTTTCCCCAAAAAGGACCATCTTTCAAACCAAACTATTTTTAAGGAGGTCACCGATGAGCACAATTTGCATTTTGAACATCAAGAAATGGATTACCATGATTTTAACAGACAATTTCTCTTGCCACACAAACACTCAAGTCAAGGACCAGGTATTGCTGTAGGGGATATTAACGGTGATGGGCGAGATGATTTTTTCATAGGAGGAGGTTACAATAATAGCGGTAATCTTTTTTACCAAGACGATAATGGCGTATTCAAAAAAATGCCACTTTTTCAGAACGAACAAGATAAGTATGAAGAAGATACCGGGGTCTTATTTTTTGATTATGATAGTGATGGGGATCAAGATCTTTATATCGTAAGTGGAAGCAATGAATTTTATGAGGGTTCTGAATATTACCAAGATCGACTTTATAACAATGATGGAAAAGGCAATTTCACCTTGGACACTGAAGCCCTTCCAAAAATTAATTCCAGTGGGTCATGTGTTAGGGCCTCGGATTTTGATAAGGATGGTGACCTTGACCTTTTCGTGGGCGGTAGATTAACTCCTTTAAAATATCCTTTGCCTCCAGAAAGTTACCTGTTGGTAAACCAAAATGGCAAATTTACGGATCGAACAAATCAAATAGCTCCGGCATTGAAAAGGGTCGGGATGGTCACGGATGCATTGTGGACAGATTATGACAATGATATGGATACTGACCTAATAGTGGTTGGAGAATTTATGTCCGTACAATTTTTTAGAAATACAGATGGGAAACTCGAAAATGTTTCTGACCAAACGGGACTTACACATACCGCCGGCTGGTGGAACAGCATAAATGGCGGCGATTTTGATAATGATGGTGATATTGATTACGTACTTGGTAATTTGGGATTGAACACAAAATATAAAGTTTCACCAGAAGAACCACTTACAATATATGCCTTAGATTATGATAAAAATGGCCATATTGACCCTATCATGACCTATTACATTGACCATAAGGAATATCCAGTACATTCTAGGGATGACCTTATTCGACAGATTCCAGAGATGAAGAAAATATTTCCTGACTATACCAGCTATGCCAAAGCAACTATATCCGATGTTTTGTCAAAGCAAGAACAAAGTAGTTCGTATATTGTAAAGGCGTTTCAATTTAATTCAGCATATCTTCAAAATAATGGAAGTGGTCAGTTTGAACTTACTGCTCTCCCAAAAACGGCACAAATTGCACCTGTTTTTGGAATATTAATCAAAGATTTTGATAAGGATGGTAATTTAGATGTGTTGTTATCGGGCAATGACCATGGTACCGAAGTAGGTACAGGTAGGTATGATGCTTCTAAAGGTACATTCCTCAAGGGTAATGGAGATGGCACTTTCTTGCCAGTCCCTACAATTGATAGTGGTTTGGGAATCAACGGTGCCTCTAGAGGAGCCATTTCAATAAAAATTGGTAACCAACTGGCCTATGTATTCGGTACAAATTCCGAACCTTTGAAAGTGTATGTTACTGATTACGTTGCAAATCAAGGTTCATTCTTGGATGTTCAACCGAATATAGTAAAAGCTAAAATTACCTTTCGAGATGGTTCTGAGTGTATTCACGAGTTTTATTATGGCTCATCTTATCTTTCACAATCATCCAAAAATCTGGAACTGAATGGAAGCGAACAACAAATAATTTTTTATGATGGATCAGGGGGAATAAGTGTTGTAGACTTCTAGAGTATTAGCTCAATTCACGATATTCCCGGGGAGATACCTTCATAGCTTTCTTAAATACACGCGAAAAATAGAATTGATCTTCATAACCTAATTCCCTTCCGATTTCGGAAATTCTCATGTTTGAAAAAACTAGTAATTGACACGCATGTTGTATTTTCAAATGAATGAAGTAGTCTATAGGGGAATACTGTGTGCGTAACTTAAAGGTTTTAGAAAAATGGGAGGGGGATAACTCAAAATGTTTCGCCAATTCGTTCAATTTAAAGGTAGATTGAATATTACTTTCCATATAGGATATTATCTTTTGAATCAAATCTCCTTCTGTGGGATGTTTCTTTGCCCGAAACTGTTCGATATAGCAAAAAGAAGCTAATAAGTGATTCAAGCAAAGATTGACATATTCAATATTTTCTTGACTATATCCCATGGTCAAATTGCCAATAATTTCATTGAATAAATCAACCCTGTCTTCAGTTCTCGCAATTTGAGACTCGCTTATCTGAACGACTTCATTAAACAGTCTTTTAAATAAAACGGATTTGTTTCCCATAAAATGAACCCAATAAATTGACCAAGGTGCCTCATCATCTGCCCAATACGAATGGGCAGTCGAGGCGGGGATTACAAAAAAACAATTTTTAACAACCAAATGCTTTTGGCTAGAAACTTCTACCCATCCTTTTCCATCAAGTACGTAAATCAAGATATATTGACTTATTCCTATTTTTCTTTTTCTAAAGTGATACTTTGCCGAAGGATAATACCCTATATCGGTAACATACAAATCATTGATTAAGGAATTTCGCTCTATTTCCTTAACTATATTTCGAGGTACAACAATATTGATTTGTCCGCTAAAACCTTCTTTTTTTTTGTAAGTCATTAGGACATATTGTTTAGGCCATGAACTACCTTCTTTCTTCGTAATCCCAAAATATTAAAAATAATTTAAAGTAAAATAGTCCATTTTATTGAAATTTCAAAATTATTTTTTTGATTATTCAATAACTACCTCTACTGTAATATTGGAGTTTTTTTGAATTTATTCAGCCGAAATAATATTTCCATAAGTCCATTAATCATGGCTCAAAAATCGTGAAATCATCCATAAATATACGAAACAAACGATATCGAAAAGGACGGTTGAAGAATTAATCGTTCAAAAGCTAACTACTTTGTCTAGCGCCTTATCGGCTTTTTTGCTGATGAAATTGGATTGATACTGCGTGGGGGGGGGGTAATAGAAGAATGTCTATTAATTGGTTTAAAGTAACTTTTTAAGTACTAAAAGTACCATCGGGGTTGAATTTTTTCCAATGAAAACTGAAGCTTATAATCAAATGTATTAGTTGTCCCGAAAAAGGAATGTTTTTTTGGACTGTTCTAAAAAGTTTGTCCCGTCTGAATTAGAATAATGGTGGTGTAGTTATTCTCACCTTTATTTAAACTTCCTGTAGAGGCTTTTCTCATAGATTATTCCTAGCCCCTGCGGAAGTCGGAAAACCTTCCACTTTGATCCTCACCAAGCGGACACGCTCCGCCGGTCCGCTTGGGAAGTCTTTCCGTTCCAGTTCTCCCCGACACCCTGGGTGCCGCGCAAAAGCACAAGGGGCGAAAAGGCCCCTTGAACCTTTCTTTCCCTACCCACAAAAAAACCCAACATTTTTATGATTCCTTTTATCATTTTTCATAAAAAACCAGACCAGATAAATCGCTTATCTGTACCCAAATGGTCTCTTATGGTTCTATATGGTTTGGAGGGTAGAGTATTGACAATAAGATTATTATAATCAATTTTGATTTACTATATTTATCAGTGTAGGCGGATAGCAAGTTACGTTTTAAGCACCTTAAAACGCCTACTTCTGACGAAGTGAAAACCGATAATATCGAAATAATAAAACGGCAATCAACAAAGGCGGAAGAAAACGTTTGGGAGACAGGAAACGGGAGTATGCCATAACGCTTAGGTTCAATGGCACAGAACTGGAAAAAGTAAAGGCCATCTTGCAGTTCTATAATCTTGATTTTGGGAAAAGGGGAACGGTCGGTCCTTTTTTGAGAAAGCTTATCCTTAACAGAGAAACGATAAAGGAGAAGCGGATTCCCGATGGCATCTCAAACCTTAGTTACCAATTGAACAAGATAGGTGCCAACATCAACCAACTGGTCAAGGTGGCCAACTACAAGAACATCCGAAGCCCAAATTCGAACCTCGAACGGGAGATACAAAAGGCCAGCGAATTGATGCTTAAACTTATAGAAACGATAAACGCCAAAAATCAGAAATGATAGCAAGGATACTCTATCGGAACAACGTGCAGGGTGTCCTGAAGTATGTATTGGGCAAAGCCGATAGCACAGTACTTGGCTTCCAGAACACCTATTGCGATACCGATACGAACAGGAGTTTTTCGGTAGGATCCTTAACCATCGGTGACCAGGGATGCTGTCATGTGGTTTATAGGTATGAGCCGATAAGTATGGGTAGAGAGGCCTATTTATTCGGTTTTAGGCCATACCGGGAAAACAACTATTCCTTTTGGTATTCCAAACCTCATTTACATCTTCATAATTGATATTCCACTAGGGTACTATTTCCAATAGTATTTATAGGTAGTCAAATCTAGATGTTATTTGGGATTACTTTTGTTCCACTTCCAGTAGATGTTGTACTTCACTGAATTGCTTTTGGGATACGCCCTTTCCCGCCACCATCCCCTTTTTTTAGATAGCAAAACAACAACATCCGTTCTTGGCCGACGGCATAAACCAGGTCCCGCTTTGAGCGGAATCTCTTTTTTATACGTCTTTCCCAAGTCCGGATATTGAATCCACAACAGCATCAAAAAAAGGGAACCGTGACGGCACTATGGGAAGTAAATCAAAAACAGAAATCATGAAATCGTACAGAATCAACAAAAAGGAAG